>QHZC01000118.1:0-9110 GCA_003224515.1 Acidobacteriota bacterium | reverse complement strand
AACGTGGACATCCGGACCAACGGCTACTACAACTATGGCCAATATGGTCCCATTGCCGACTCTCCTTCGCAAGAAACTGTCGTCACAGCGAATTTCCAGATGCCGCCCCAACAAAAAGCGAGTGATTGAGACATCGCGGGCCTTCTATGGTTCGATTGCTTGAAGTTGGCCTCATCGGTGCCGTGTGTGTGGCAGTTCTGGCCTTCGGCGGCACAGCGGCTTCGTTTTTTGCACTAACACAGGTCATCGTCATAGGACTGGGGATTCTCTTCGTTCTCTCGGGCCAGTTTTCGAAAGTTACCTCCATGCGCATTCCTATCGCGAGCCCTCTCCTCTTGCTCGCCTTTGTTCTGCTGCAAGTCTGTCCGCTTCCCGTTTCCCTGGCTCCTTTGTTCGGGATAGCGACCGACGATCTAGTTGGTGAGTCTCATTTCACTGTCAGCATGGCGCGATACCAAACGGTGTCGCACCTTTTACTGTTGGTAACCTATTTGACGGCGTTCTTCCTGACCTTGGTCCTGTGCCGAGACCGCAACGCGAAGAGGCGGCTCGTCATTGTTTTTGTTTCCCTGGGAGTGTTCGAAGCTCTCTACGGCCTGATTCAATATCTCACGGGCTGGCAGCAGATTTTCACCTACGTCAAGAAATACTATCTGGAAGAAGCCACCGGCACGTACGTCAACCGCAATCATTTCGCCGGTTTTTTGGAAATGATCTTGCCGTTTGCTGCGGTTCTTGCTTTGCGCTGTGCTGGGCTTCTGTTTAGGAACACCTTAAGAGGAACAGCTACACTTCGCAAGATTGCTTCCAGGACGGAATTACCTTCTCTAGTGTTCTGGCTCTTTCTTGCCACTCTCCTCTTCGTCGCCCTGGTCCTTTCGCGTTCGCGGATGGGGATTATTTCGGCTCTGGTTTCACTCGTTGCCATTCTGGCGCTCGCTGGGACGGCGTCCATGCCGGCGCGAACAAGAGCGGCAGTCGCCGCATTATTTTTTCTCGGTGTCCTCGGGCTTATCGTGTGGATCGGCAGTGATCCGGTGATGAGCCGTTTTGAAACTCTCGGGCAGGAATACAATTTCAGCGGTCAGAATCGCATTTCGATTTGGCGCGATACCCTGGGGCTGATTCGCCATCATCCTCTTCTCGGAACCGGATTGGGGTCCTTTTCCGTAGTTTATCCGTCCGTCCAAACTGTTTTCCTCACTCACCTCGTTGAGCACGCGCACTGCGATTACTTGGAGGTCGCTAGCGAGCTCGGCTTGCCCGGCGCAATTTTGGTGTTTGGCTCGATCTTCTCGGTGCTGGCCCAAACCGGGCGTCAATACAGGAAAGCGGAAGAGAGTTTCGACAGAGCCGTTTCTCTGGGTTGCATCGGGAGTATCGTGGCAATTCTGGTGCACAGCTTGGCCGACTTTAATCTGTATATCCCCGCCAATGCGCTGGCATTCACAGTCATTCTGGCACTGGCCGAGTCTAACGGCCATCCAGCGGAAGCGCCCGAAAGAGTCGAGTCAAGGCTCTCGGCGGCAAATAAAACGATCAAGAGCCTTATGGCCGCTTCCTGCTGCCTCGTTTTTCTACAACTAGCTGCCCCATAAGTAGATGTGGCGAAACGACATTCTTCCCGAACGGACCGCAAGCCAGGAACAAGCAGGTTTTCCTATCCCCCAGATTGATGGTGGGAAAATTCCAGGTGTGGAGACGGCTTGGATTTGCGGCGGGTGGTGGTATTCAGATCGCGGTGACACACTTCCATACCTTCAATCACAATACTGTATTGACCGCGCGGTTTCCGTTTTGAGCTTGGCGCTCAAGAATTTTTAACTTTCGACATATGATAGAATATGGCAAAGTTCTATAAAATTGCGCGAACACATCGGCTCCATTAAAGGAGGCTTATGCGACACCCTACCATTATGCTTTCCACGCTTGTCCTCGCTGCTGCACCCACGGTGCGCGCGCAGGAGCATCACCATGAGCTTTCGGAGGAAGAGGTCGGCTCGGTCCACTTTTCAACCTCATGCTCAGGGAGTGTAGAGTCGGGTTTTAATCGTGCAGTTGCGCTCCTGCACTCGTTTCAGTACGAAAAGACCAGGGAAGCATTTGTAGAAATCAGCCGTCAGGATCCCCAATGTGCCATGGCCCACTGGGGTGTCGCCATGTCGCACTATCATGGTCTGTGGGAGAACAGTGACTTGGCTGCCGGGCGGGCCGCAATTTTGAGGGCACAGGACATTGCAGCCGCGAATTCGAGGACTACGCCTCGGGAAAAGGCTTACATCGACGCTCTGGCTGAAATTTACCGCCAGGACGGCAAGAGCGGCACGGCCCACGCGCAGGCCTTCGAGGAAAAGATGGGGACAGTGCAGGCCGCATACCCAGACGACAGCGAAGCCGCCATCTGCCACGCGCTGGTGCTGGACATTACGGCGCCTAAAACGGACAAAACGTTGGCTAACCAGCGGAAATGCGGCGAAATTCTCGAACCGATCCTGCAAAAGCAGCCGCACCATCCCGGGGTCGCTCACTATCTGATCCACTGTTATGACAACCCGGTGCTGGCCGAGAAGGCGCTTGTTGCTGCGCGAACCTATGCCAAGATCGCGCCCGCCTCCGCCCATGCCAATCACATGCCTTCACATATTTTCACGCGCGTGGGGTCTTGGGACGAATCCATCAGTTCCAACATAAGGTCGATGGATTTGGCGACGAAGGATGAGATCACTTCTCTCAACGGAGAGGCGCGTGACCAGCTGCTCCACGCCATGGATTATCTCGAATATGCTTACCTGCAAAGTGGGCGCGTGAAGCAGGCCAATGAGGTGGTCGTAGAAATGCAATCGCTCAAGCCGATCCCCGGACTCACACTCACGGGAGTTTACGCCCTCGCCGCGATCCCCGCGCGTCACGCCATCGAGTTGGGGAGCTGGGACCAGGCAGCCAAACTCAGTGTTAGAGGCGAGGGCGTGCCCTGGGCGCAAGCCATCACCTGGACGGCCATCGGAGTTGGCAGCGCCCGCAGCAGGGATCTGGGGCGCGCGGCGGAAGCAGAGAAGGCGCTTGCAGCGCTCCGCGATGAGACCTCCAAACAGAACAACACCTACTGGGCGAATCAAGTCGAGGTGCAGCGGCGTGAAGTTGCCGCGTGGATCGCGGAAAAGAACGGCAAAAGCGTCGATTCCATGGCGATCATGCTAACGGCCGCGGAATTGGAAGAGAGCATGGACAAGCACGCGGTCACACCCGGCGCGATCGCTCCCGCGAGGGAAATGCTTGCGCAATTGCTCGCGCTGGAGCATCACCCAGCGGAATCGCTCGCGGAGTACGAAGCGGTGCTGAAAGTTGCGCCCAATCGGTTCAACGCCTTGTATGGCGCGGCCACGGCCGCAGAAACCGCCGGCAATCCGAGCGCGGCCGCCCGATATTTTCGAAAATTGACCGAAATTGCCGTGGGAGATGAGCGACAGGAGTTGGTGACGGCTCGCAAGAAGGTGGTGCTCACTGCCAAGAGTGAGCGGTACACGCAACCTTGAAGAGCTCCGCACCTAATTCTCAGGTGGAATCGCGCTTTTCCGCAGAATTTGCAATTACCGCATGGCTATGTCCACGCAATCCCACAGAGTCAGCGTTATGCGTTAGAGCAGATTTCAATTGGAACAAATGTTCCAATTGGAACAGAATCAAACAGCTAGTCCGTTGAATCCATAGAAGTTGGCGGAGGGGCGTGGGAGTTGAATGTAGGCACTCATGGAGTATCAACTTACGAGGAGGTCTGAGGAGCATAAAGGACGACAAGAGGCCAGGAACGGCTACGTTCCCTGATTGTTCCCTCGTTTTCCGGAAGTCGTTTGAAACATCCGACGGTGGAAAACTCGCCATGCGCCAGCAACAAAAACGCCGGGCTCAAGAGGACAAATCTAGCGGCATGGATGGCAAGCCGACGCATGAACGCAAACCATCAAGTAATTCGTGACAGCAACAATCTTCGGTGATTGGTGAAAGCAACGTGGATGAGTGCGCCAGGACATTCTGTTGACCGACGCGGAAATCGCTGCAGTGGAAGGTGGTCTCGCTGTATGCGAAAAGTCGATGGTCTCGGCACGCGGCGATTCTCGCTAACGCATGCTGGCAGTCATCCCGCCGTCCACGATCATCGAATGGCCCGTCATGTAGGATGCTGCATCTGAGCACAACCAAACGACTGCCTCGGCAGCTTCTTCCGGCCGTCCGATGCGTCCTTGAGGAATGAACTGGCAGTACTGCGCCTCGATGGCATCTCTGGCAATGCCCTGCGCGCCCGCAATAGAGTCCATGGCGGAAACCAGCATAGGTGTCTGAAATGCGCCGGCCACGAGCGCGTTGATGCGTATGCCCTCCCGCGCATATTCCTGCGCGGCGGATTTCGTAAGCGCGAGAATCCCGCTCTTGGTCGCGGAATAGACCGCACCCATGCGTGCTCCCCCCAGACCGTTCACCGAGGAAGTATTTACTATCGCACCGCCCTGCGGCTGCTGCCGTAGCATCGCCAGAATTTCATGTTTCATGCACAGCCAAACGCTTTTTAGGTTGGCGGCCATGAGGCGGTCAAACTCTTCTTCAGTTACATCCGCTGTCCGTGACAATTTAGCCTCCGTCGAAGCGGCGTTATTGAACGCGAAATCTAGCCGTCCGTGCAGATCCCAGGCGCGCTCCACGAGTGCTTCAATGTCGCTTGGGCTGCTCATATCGGCCCGGACAATCTGAGCTTCACCCCCCGCCACCTGGACTTCGTGCGCGACTCGCTCACCTCTGTCGATGCCCCGAGCGGCCAACATCACTTTTGCCCCCTCGTGCGCAAAAGCAACCGCGGAGGCACGTCCAATCCCGGAACTTCCCCCCGTCACCAGTGCCACTTTCCCAGTTAGCCTATGCATAGCTAAAACCTCCGATTCGTTTTCCACCCGTCAGGGTAGATAGAGTTGTGCGTCAATGCGTTCCACAAATCTGCGCAAGCGCTCCAAGACGGTCACAAAGGATTCCTATCTTAGTCCGAACGGAGGCAATATTATGAAAAAGACATCCCCGGGGGAACACTACGCCAGTTGGAGGGCAGGATTCTGCGCTTCGCATATCGTGGACTCACAATAAGTGACCGACTTTGCGCAGCTTGGTCGCGGCGTACTCGCCGAGGCCGTTGCCCGCGATGCCACTCGGTTTTAGAGGACCATTCGTTTTGCGCGTTTTTCCAGGAGCGCTGCGTGCGGACGGACAGAACGGTGAACTTCGAACCGTTGCTGCTCGCTTGACGTTGTTTCAGGTCAGAACCAACAAACCTGATTTAAGAAACGGAGTTCAAATAGGACACAAACATAACTGTTTTTCCCCCTTTTTCTGCCCCATTTTCTTGGGGCACCCGAGAAGCGAGGGCTTCTGCTTCCAAGGCGAGTGGCTGCTTTATGGGAGGGAACCCAGGGTCTTTGTGACTTGAACCATCGCTTGGCCGCTATTGAACCATCAGGTTGGCCGGGAATGTGGATTGGTCGCGGCCGTTGGACCAAGAGTCGCGGTTCACTGATTCTGGGGACCGGGTGTTTCTGATTTCGGGCGCCGGGTGACGCAGTCGGGCTGTGGCCCCACGATCACCGGATGCTTCCGATTCTGCTCTTCCGGCCAAACCATGGTTCACACCTCCGAAAAGGCATTCAATTGGCTCTCGGATTTACAAGACCTACAGTCGCCGAAACGGCCAAATGATGATTCAAGTCACACGTCGTCTTCTTTAGGGCGGAACCGGGAAAGCAGAAGCCGCGAAGCAGCCGGACGCAGAAATTAGCCCGAAGCCGTGCTGGCAAATCTTGCGCGCACCGTACTGCCACCTTCGGCCCTTTGAGCATGTCAGGCTATTCCTCACGCTGCGCCACGTTTTTTGCAAGCAGTCAACTTCTTCGGTATTGCGGAATGGCGTTGCGAAAAAATTCTTGACACGCTTTCTTCGCAGGTGTTACCTACTGCACCACAAATTCATTTAGCGGTCGTTGCGGTGCAGGCGGCCCACGGTGCAACAAGCCTTTACGCTGGAGGTTGGTGATGAACTCTGGAAGTAAATCGATTGGGGCGCTGGTACTCCTTGTCGCTCTTATTCTTCTGATTCCGGTTTCCCCTGCAACTGCGCAAACCGCCGCCACGGGACAAATCGTCGGCACGGTCACTGATCCCTCCAAAGCCACGATTGCGCAAGCTACAATAACAGCGACAAATTCCGCCACCAGCTTGGTTCGCACCACAAAAACAAATTCCGATGGCGATTACGTTGTTCCACTGCTTCCGCCAGGTGCTTATTCTATTTCGGTTGCGGCCCCTGGTTTTAAGACGCAAACTGCCACGAACATCAGCGTGGAAGTTGCCACCACCGCGACGGTGAACATTCGTCTGCAGCTCGGAGAGGCCAGCCAGCAAGTGACCGTCGAAGCCACCGCTCGCTTCCACTCAGCAGCCGCAACTACACGCAAATCCTGGGCCTCTCTCCCGGTGTATCCGGCTCCGTGCCGAACGCCGGAAATTTGGGTAAGAACTCCGTCGACGTGTTCGTCAATGGCGGCCGCATTATGGATAACAGCTACCAAATGGATGGGCAGGACGCCGGAAACATGGAGACACAGGGCACGGGACACATTCTGTCAATCGGCGGCATTTCGATTCCGAATCCTGATGCCATCCAGGAATTTAAGGTGCAAACCAGCCTGTACGACGCCTCTTATGGCCGCGGCGCCGGCGCCAATGTGAATGTCGTCACGAAATCCGGCAGCGATCAAATCCACGGTGGCCTCTTTGAATTTCTTCGCAACGACGTTCTAAACGCGAACGATTTCTTTCTCAACCGTCAAGGCGTATCGCGGCCTCCCTTAAAGCAGAACCAATTCGGCGGCACCATTGGCGGCCCCATTGTCAAGCGCAAGCTCTTTTACTTTGGCTCCTATCAGGGCACCAGGCAGATCAACGGCCTGAGCGCCAACTCTGTAGCCAACGCGATTCTGCCCGGCTTAACCAATGACCGCTCCGCCACTGCTCTCGGCGCATCATTTGGCGGGCTAGCTGGAGCGGACGGGGGAACCATCGCTGCCGACGGCTCCAACATAAATCCAGTTGCACTGAAACTCTTGAACCTTAAGGTCGCTGGCGGTGGCTTCTTGATTCCCACGCCTCAGAAGATCACTGGCACGGATTCACAAAAAGGTCCGCAGGGACAATCGTCCTTTAGTATTCCCTCCAAGTTCAATGAGGATCAGTACATCGTCAACGTCGACTTTCTCGCGACCAACAAGCACACCATTTCCGAAAAATTCTTTTATGCCAAGTCCCCCGAAACGCTGGCGTTCACTTCTTCTAACGTTCCAGGCTCAGGCACTACCGATCTGTTCAAAAATTGGAACGGCATCATTAAAGACACTATGGTGATAACTCCGGCGCTCATAAACGAAGCCAGCCTCGGCTATCATCGCGCCTTTGGGCGCGTCGCCAGCCAAAACGCTATTACCAATCAATCGCTCGGCTTGACTCCCGGATGCACCAGCCCCTTCATGCCCATCATGGTCATCGGTTCGTTGGAGTTGAGTGGCAATTTCAACGACGGGCAATTCACGGCTCCGACCGAATGGACCGGACAGGATCAAATCTCCTGGACGCATGGAAAACACAATTTCCGCGCAGGCTTCGGCTGGGAGAAAAACATTGCCGATTCCGCCGATCAGGAAGTCACGCGCGGAGACATCGTCTTCCCCAGCTTCGAGGATTTTCTGCTAGGGATGAGCGCGGCGCAAAACGGCGGCCAATTAAGCAACGTCCTCGTTTCCGACGATCTCTGTGGCGACACCACGCGATCTTTTCGCGTCAGTGGCTTGTACAGCTTCGCGCAAGACGACATCAAGCTGAACCCTCACCTCACCATAAACGCCGGTCTGCGCTGGGAAGGCATAGGACAAACTTCTGATGGTGCGGGCAAGCTTGTGGATTTCTGGCCGACACTCGCTTCCAACGATCTCGCGAATGGTCCTTTTTCCGGATTTATTGCCGCCTCGAATTTCCAGGGCACCCTGCCCGCCGGCATCGCGCGCAACTCCAACGCCACATTTGCGAACAACGCTTGGTCCCTGAAAAATTTTGGGCCGCGTGTCGGGTTTGCGTGGACGCCCCCGCGCTTCAAAGATAAAGTCGTTCTCCGCGGCGGCTATGGGCTCTATTTCACTCGTCCGCCCGTCAACGACGCGTTTCAGTTGATCGTCAACCCGCCATTCTTCTCTCGCCAAACCAACATCGGCGTCCTCAACGCACTGGCGACTCTGCAAAACCCGTTTAATCCTCCTTCAAATGAAGTGTTCCCCAATTTCGTCGCACGCAGTGCCACCTCTGCGCTGACCATAAACTCCATCAACCCGGATTGGCATCCTCCCAGAACGCAGCAGTGGAATTTCGGAATCCAGTACGCACTTAACAGCTCGACGACAGTTCAAATCGGCTACGTCGGAACGCATTCGGACCGCATCGAAACGACCAATTCCATCAATCAGGCTCTTTTGGCCAGTCCCACAAGTCCTGTGAACGGAATCACCACAAACACCGTTGCCAATGCAGTCGACCGCGTGCCGGTTCTCGGCATTGCACCGAGCGGCTTGAACCAAGCACGCTGGGTTGGCATCTCCAACTACAACTCACTTCAGGTGAACGTGCAACGCAGACTAAACCGTGGGATGCAGTTCGGTGCCGCCTATACCTATGGCAAAACCCTGACTGACGTCACCGGTGTTGGCACCTTCCCGCGGGGCGGAGGTTCCTATAATGATCAGCTGAATCAGAGGGGCGGTTACGGTCCCGCTGACTTCGACACGCGGCACCGTTTTGTCGCCAACTATCTGTGGAATTTGCCTAAGCTCCGCAACAACGAAGGCGTCCCCGGCAAAGTGCTCAGCGGCTGGGGAGTTTCGGGTGTCGTCGTGATGCAGACTGGCCCGGCGCTCACCTTTACCGATCCCACCGCAGGCAGCATTTTCGGCTTCGGTGGGCCGTTCAGCCCTGTGGGAGCAAGCCTGTGTCAAGGCAAGACCGTCGCGGACATCCAGACTCACGGCTCCGTTCAG
>QHZC01000619.1 GCA_003224515.1 Acidobacteriota bacterium | reverse complement strand
AACGGCGCGCGCGCCATCGTTCTTTGCGACACCGTGGGACACGCCACTCCCAGCGGCGCGTTCAGTCTCGTCAAGTTCGCCGTTGATGAAATTGTGAGGCCATCCAGGGAAAAAATCCGCGTGGATTGGCATGGTCACAACGATCGCGGCCTCTCCATCGCCAATTCGCTCGCGGCCGTCGCTGCCGGCGCGCAACAGGTTCACGCCGCCGCCAACGCCCTCGGCGAGCGCGTCGGCAACACCCCCATGGAATTAATGCTCGTCAATCTTCGACTCCTGGGTCTCATCCAGCAGGATCTCTCCCGGCTCAAGGAGTATTGCGAAAAAGTCGCCAAGGCCACGCACACGCTGATTCCGCCGAACTATCCGGTCGTCGGCCATGACGCGTTTCGCACCGCAACCGGAGTTCACGCCGCCGCGCTCATCAAAGCCTTTCGAAAGAATGATCTCGAACTCGCCAATGCGGTATACAGCGGCGTGCCCGCGCATCTCTTCGGGCTCGACCAGGTTATCGAGATCGGCCCGATGAGCGGCAAATCCAACGTGCTGTTCTGGCTGGAGAAGCACCGCATTCCCGCAGACGACGCTGTTGTCACGCGCATCTTTGACGCCGCTAAGCAGTCCCCGCGGGTTCTCTCCGCTGCGGAAGTTTTCGCCCTTTGCACTGAGGCCACACGCAATTGAGCGGAAAACGGCCTTGCAAGCCGACGGTGAAGCGCGTCCTCGTTTGCGTTATTCTTCTGACTATGCCGGTTCGCACCGTTGCCTCTCCCCATGCGCCACGCCAGGCCCAAGGTTTACGGCTTTCCGACAACGCACGAGTCCGCGCCGCTCTCGATTGGTTCACGCCCAATATATCCTGGGTCAACGACCAACAGGCACGCATCACAGAAATCCCGGCGCCACCATTTCAGGAAGCGCAGCGTGCTTCGGCGGTCAAAGAGTTGCTGGCTGAAACCGGCTTGCCGGCGCAGATCGACATGACCGGCAACGTCACCGGGGAACTGCGTGGCGTGAATGAAAAAGAGATTGTCGTTATTGCGGCGCATCTCGATACAGTTTTTCCTCCCGGCACGGACGTGAAAGTTCATCGCGACGGCAGTCGCATGACCGCACCAGGAATCTCCGATAACGGCAGCGGTTTGGCAGCGCTACTGGCGCTGGCGCGTGCCGTGCAGTTCGCGCACCTCAAGCCGCAGCGCACCGTTCTATTTGTTGGCGATGTTGGCGAAGAAGGTGAAGGCAATCTGCGAGGCATGCGCGCCCTCGTCGATATCTACCGCGGGAAACTCAAAGCGGTTATTGTGCTCGACGGCTCCGGCACCGTTCACGTGACCACGAGAGCGCTGACTTCGCGCCGACTCGAAGCCCTGATCACCGGTCCGGGCGGCCACAGCTGGTCCGATTTCGGCATGCCCAATCCTATAAACGCCCTAGTCCGCGGCTCGGTGCGCTTCATCAATACAAAAGTTCCGGCCAGCCCTCGCACCACCTTCAACATTGGCCAGATCGAAGGCGGTACGTCGGTGAATTCGGTTCCCCATGAAGCGCGCCTGAAAGTCGATATTCGGTCCGAAAGCGAGGACGAACTGACCCGCCTGGAATCCGCGCTTCGCGAGTGCATCAGTGCGGGCGCTCGCGACGAGATGGATTCTGCGCGCGCCCGCTCTAAAGGAAAGCTGGAATGGAAGGTCGAACTGTTGGGGAGCCGTCCGGGCGGAGAATTAGCCGCGGATTCGCCGCTGCTGGCCGCACTTCGCGCGGCTGATGAGGTTGTCGGCAATCAGTCGCGCATCGAACGCTCTTCGACGGACGCGAATATTCCGCTGTCCCAGGGAATCGACGCCATCTCCATCGGTGCCGGCGGCAGCGGCGGCGGGGCACACTCGCTGCAGGAATGGTACGATTCCGCCGGCCGGGAAGCCGGTTTAAAGCGCGCGCTGCTTACCCTCCTCGGGGTCTCCGGAGTTGCCGAGGAGAAATCCCGATGAAGATCCGGACGAATCGCGTTCGATTCCTTGCCAGCATCCTCCCCTTCGCCGTCGTCGCCATCGTTGCAGCATTCCAGGCGAAATCGAGTGTAGCTCAAAAGGCTCCAACCACGACCTATTACACTCACGGGCACATTTACACGAATGATCCTGCGCATCCATGGGCGGAAGCCATGGCCGTCAGTGAGGGAAAGATCAGTTGTATCGGCAAGATGGACCACGTCCTGCTCGATTGCGGGGGCGGCCAGGAAGGTGTGGAGACGGTCCCGCTCAAAGGCCAATTTGTGATGCCCGGCTTCAATGACGCGCACGTGCACCTCGGTGGCGCCGCCGCGGATGAACTCGCCGTCCCGCTAACGGGCGTGCCTTCCGCGGAAGAAATGCAGAGGCGTGTCGCCGCCGCCGTTGCGCAGCACAAAGAAGGGGAATGGATCACCGGCGGTGGCTGGGACCACACGCTCTGGCCTGAAAAAAAATTCCCTAATCGCCAGCAGCTCGATGCCGTTGCTCCCAAGAATCCCGTCATCCTTACACACATCTCCGGCCATGTGGCCGTCGCGAATTCGCTCGCACTCAAGAGCGCAGAAATCGATAAGACCACTCCCAACCCTCCGGGCGGTGAGATCGAACGCGATGCGCTTGGCGAGCCCACGGGAATGTTGAAAGAATATGCGGCAATGTCCATGGTGAAAGTGCGGATTCCCGATCCCACGGCGGAAGAGCGCCGCAAGGGAATCGAGCTGGTCCTTCAGAATGTTGCCAGGAACGGTGTCTCTTCCGTTCAGGATTTTTCCGAGTGGGCGGATTTTCAGGTATACCAGCAACTGAAAGAAGAAGGCAAACTCACCGTCCGAATCACGGAGTGGCTCCCGTTCAATCTGCCGCTCAACGACTTG
>QHZC01000114.1:6641-7523 GCA_003224515.1 Acidobacteriota bacterium | reverse complement strand
CCCACGGCACACATATTCTCAAGGCTGGCATCTGGATCGAACAGGATGGAGAAAACGACCACGACCAGCTGCAGATCTTTCACGATAACCTGAATGGTACGTTTGTATTTAGCGCTGCGAGTTCTCAGAATGGAGCCACCACGGGCGCGCCGCTTGGCGACGTCTTTCTGGGCAACTTCGACGAATATCGAGAACTGGGTTTCCGCAACTATACGCCCTGGGTGTCTTGGCAAGAAGGTGTTTTTGCCCAGGACAGCTGGAAGGCGACCAGGAGGCTCACCCTTTCCGGCGGCTTGCGCTGGGATTATTTCCCGCCCTATAAGAGCCGGTGGTGCAATTTCGCAACGTTCAACCCACTTTTCTATTCCAGGGAGCCGGGGGTACAACAAACAGTCGATCCGGGTAGCGGGCTAGTGACGGGCGGAAACCCGTTTAACGGGGTAGCGGTGCCATGCAGCGAACTGCCGGTTTCCGGTGAAGGTCATTTTGGTGTCCTCGGGGGACCTTATAATGCATCCACGAGGGATGCGATCAACGCAAAGCTCGTGAGCCTTGGGATGTTGCGCGGATTGAGCCCGGAAATCTTCCAAAAGCATTACCGGAACTTCCAGCCGAGGTTGGGGTTTGCTTGGGACCCGTTCGGCACAGGGAGAACTTCGATTCGTGGAGGCGGCGGAGTCTTCTACACGCACACCGCCCTCAGCGATGCGACTTTGTTGGGAAAGAACGTCCCCTTCCAGTTTGGTGCGGATGTCTTAGGCGGAAAGATCGATTGCCCCGGCGCCCCGTTAGACTCCAACAGGAACTGTACTGGAAATCAGTCGGCATCCGGATCGGTGCCGAACCCGATCCCGATGACGGGAGGAGATTTGCTATCGAAGA
>QHZC01000114.1:845-6614 GCA_003224515.1 Acidobacteriota bacterium | reverse complement strand
TGCCGCAAGACACCTTGGTGGATGTTGGCTACGTCGGCACAAGAAGTCAGCACAACGCGTTGAACGTAGACCTGAACCAACTGCCTTTGGGGACGGTAGAAGCAAATCCCCCCGGCGAGGCGATTGCAGCTCTTCGTCCGTTCCCTGGATTCGGCAACCTTTTCGTTGGGATGAACGAAGCGAATACGAAGTACGATGCGCTCCAAGTGAGCGTGCAGCGGAGGATGAACAAGGGTTTGCAGTTTGGACTCTCCTACAGCTACTCCCGTGCGTTTGATTACGGATCGAATCGATTCGCCAATGCGATCGACAGTTACAACATCCCAATGAACTACGGCCCGGCGGATTGGGAGAGGCATCACATCTTGCTCCTTAATTACGTCTACCAGATTCCCTTCTACAGGAATTCGCCTTCTTGGGTTGGAAAAGCTCTCGGGGGTTGGGAGGCGGCAGGCGTTGTCGCCATAGAGAGCGGAACGCCTTTCACCGTCACCGCTGGCACAGACTTTGCCAATGTAGGAGGAGACAACGGACAGTTCGCGGACCTTAAACCGGGCTGCGATCCGAATAGCGGGCCAAAGACCGTCGCGCAGTGGTTTAACACCACATGCTTTGTACCACCGGCTGCAGGGACATTTGGGAATGCTGGTCGAAACACCGTGTGGGGACCAGGCCTGAAAAACTGGGACTTCGCTCTCTTCAAGAATGGCCCTATCTTTGAGAGACTTCGCTATCAATTCAGGTTCGAGGCCTTTAACGTCCTGAATCATCCTTCGTTTAGCTGTGTTAGCTGTGGCCTCGACGTAGTACAGGCAGACCCGGCCTTCGGAACGATTAACCGAATGGCTGATCCCCGTGAACTTCAGTTCGGAATCAAGCTGATGTTCTGACTGGGCCGCGAGCAAACGTGAGACTCGGTAGAGTTCACTGTTTTGCGTAACTGTACGACTGATGAGACAAGGCTCTCGAACCGCTTTGCAGGAGCCGGACTCAAACCACCTTCCTTTACTGCGCTCTTTAGGAGCGTGGTCGTCAGACGGAGAAGGAAAAGGCCCGAAATTCTGGTCAGGTGACTTCCAGGAAGAGGACCGAATGGGAACCACCGTATTTCGTGTCGAAAATAGCTAGGACGATGTCAAAACGACGGCAGTTAGAAGATCGTGGGATAAGCTCCGGCGCAACCTGCTTACGGACGGAGCGGCATCCGGCATGCAGGTGGGCCGAGCCTAGAAGAGGCGGTTGTGCGGAACGTGGGAACCTCGGTGTCGACGCTAACGGAGAAGCCACAAGTGGTCTGAAACCACGAGGGCGAGAGTACGGATGCGACACCAAGGGGCGAACTACCTCATAGTAGCGAAGAAGCGGGATAATGCCCGTGGAGCGAAGCGGGTAGGTCATCCACGCTGAGACCGTAATGGGCCAACTGGCAACAGGAGGAACCCGCAGGTTCATCCGGAGCGCGGCCGCTCTCTCCGGATGGCACCAGCCGTGTGACGGGCGACTGGGCAAAAGCGGTAACATATGCGCTTATGGGTATCGCCCTCAGCCACAGGAAGCTTGTCAGCAAAAGCAGCGCCCCATCGTTGTGTGCAGGTTTGCGGTCGATACCATTCCTTCTAGCTCTTACCTTTCTCTCATACCCTTCGCGAGTCGATTCCCAGACCACTTATCAGGAGGAACTGAAGTTAGCCAATGAGGCCAGCAATTCAAAGAGATTTGAAGAGGCGATCAGCCACTACCGGAGGGTTTTTGAAGATACAGCGAGTCGTGCAATACCACGGTCGGTTCTGGTGGAAGCGCAAACCGGTTTGGCGAGTGCGTATTTCATGCTGCATCGCTACCGGGAGTCCTTGGATACGTTGAAGCCTCTGATTCCTTCCAGTGAAATCGCTTCCAGAAAACAGATACCTTCAGAAGCGTGGCTCGTTCAAGGGCTTGATTATCTTGAATTAAACCAGCTAGCAGACGCGATTTACTCGTTTCGCCAATGCCTAGCAAGAGACCCCAACAGCGCCAACGCGAGACTGGCCTTGGGAGATGCCCTTGCGCGGAGCGACCGGCTCGAAGAAGCAGCCAAGGAGTATGAGGACCAAACGCGTCGCACGCCTTCCCTGGCAGACGCCTGGTACAAGCTGGGCTTGGCACACTCCGCCCTTGCGGACGGGCTTCTCGGCGATTCCGAAAGGAAATCCAGTGGAAACGTTGTGGCATTGCAGCTTGTCGCCGAAGAACTCCTCAATAAGGGAAGCAACCTCTTAGCAGCCAAGAGCCTATTTCACCTGCTTCACGAGGCTGCGAGTCACGCTGGTGCCCATGCAGATTTAGGTCATGCGCTGCTCGAACTCGGATATGCGAAGTCTGCGGAGAGCCAATTTCACAAAGAGCTCGCCGTGGATCCGAATTCCCCATTGGCCCAGTTCGATCTGGCGCAGATTGCGGCCTTGCGGGGTGACTGGGACGAGGTGAGCGCGGAACTCGGCAAGGTGAGTGGCTTATACCCGAGAGCCTTTAGGCTGTTGCTAGAATTTCCTCCTGCCGGTTTGCTCCGGCAGGCATGGATTGAAAAGAAGACACAGATCCCGACGACTTTCGCCGGCTCGTCATCAGGTGAACTCTGGAAGGCGTGGCTGGATGGTTCGGAGGTCACTGCGGCCCCCGCCCAAAAGAAGACCTCTGCCTCGGGCTCATGTCTGGGGAAAATCCTGTCACCCCCCGGTGCCTGGCTTCCCGAGGCCTGCTATGAAGTATTGAGAGTGCGGCTCCGCACACAGAAGGCTCTCTCGGCCGAGGAAAAAGCCAAGCTGGCGGAGACGGAGTTCCGGCTGGGGCATTATCAAGCCGCACTGCAAGCGGCTAGTCTGACCTTGCAAGCGGACGGTGACAGTGATTGGGGAGCATACTGGCTGACCAAGTCGCAGGGGGCTCTGGCAGACGAGTGTTTCGCGAGAGTTGCGGCTTTGAATCCCGATTCGCCTCGCGTGCACCAAATGCTGGCGAAGCAGTACGCTGTCGGGTTGGAGTACGCCAAAGCAAAGGCTGAGTATGAGGCCGCCATCCGGCTCGCACCAGACTTGGCGGACCTGCACCTCGGCTTGGGGACCATGTATTGGCGCACAGACGACTGGCCCCAAGCAGAAAAGGAGTTTCTGAAAGCGCTCGATTTGGCTCCGGCGTCGGCGATGGCCCGCTACCGGCTAGGAAACACCTATGTGCAGGAAAGCCGCTGGGACGACGCAATCGAACAATTACGACGAGTAGCGAACGACGCATCTGTCTCGGTGAGTGCCCGGTTGGACCTTGCGAAGGCGGAATCTGAACTTGGGCAGACGCGAGAAGCCATCCGAGATCTTTTACCGCTGGTTGCACAGGACTCGGATGGCGAAGTCCATTTCCGATTGGCAGCTCTCTATCGCAAAGTGGGCGACGGGACGCGCGCCCAGGAGGCGCTTGAGGTGTTCAGGAAACTGCGGGCCGCTGCTCTCCAGGCAGATAAGGATGAACTGGACGAACTTGACAGGGAGCAGGGAGCAGACCGGGACCGTGACGCCCCGAATTCCGACTGACAATCTCCATGGCTCGGGTCTTTTACAGTTCGCGCAAGCCACTCAGCCGTCGCCAGTTTCTGGGCCAGTGCGCTCAGGCGGCGTGTTTTGTCGTTCCGGCGCTGGGGTGCGGACGGTTTGGTCAGCCTGTGCTTGCTCCCGGGCCGTGGTTTATTGACGCAGGGCGTGCGGCTGGGCTCGCGGCTTTTCGCGATACTTGCGGTTCGCTCGCTAAGGATTATCTGGTCGAAACCTTGGGTAGCGGAGTTGCTTTGTTCGACTACGATAACGACGGTTTAGTGGACGTGCTATTGGTTAATGGCTCGTCGTTCGAAATTCTTTCCAACCCGCAATTGTCTCGGTGCTCCAGCCGTTTGTTTCGAAACAATGGGGACGGTACGTTTACGGACGTGACCCGAGAAAGCGGGCTGATCAATGAAGGGTGGGGCGTAGGTGTAACGATAGGAGACTATGACAACGATGGTTTCCGGGACGTATTTCAATTTCGGGACGAACGCGCTCTTTCACAACAACGGTAACGGTACATTCACAAACGTGACCCGTGAAGCCGGGTTGGAAGGCGGAAGCTGGAGCACGGGTTGCGCCTGGGGGGACTATGATCGGGACGGACGGCTTGATCTGTACGTGGCGCGCTACGTGGACTTCGACCGCACGCGAATTGCAACGCCCGGCTCAAACAGTTACTGCCACTATCAAGGAGTCGCCGTGGCTTGCGGGCCACAGGGTTTGCCAGGGCTCTCGGACCTCTTTTATCACAATGAAGGTGGCGGAAAATTTCGAGAGGTTAGCGGTGAGGTGGGGGCACGCGATACCGATCGGGCCTACGGGCTTGGCGTGACTTGGATCGATTACGACAACGACGGATGGCCGGACATTTACGTGGCAAATGACTCCGTCCCCAATTTTCTCTGGCGCAACAAAGGTAACGGAACGTTTGAAGAAGTCGCCTTTGAAGCCGGATGTGCGGTCAACGGGGAGGGAAGGGCTCAGGCGTCCATGGGAGGATTACAGTACTCTCTATCACAACGATCGAGGATGCTTTGAAGATGTTACCTACCAGGCTGGCCTCGGTACGGTCGCGTACAAAGACATGAAGTGGGGCACGGGGTTTTTGGATTTTGACAACGATGGCTGGAAGGACCTCTTTGTTGCCAATGGCCATATCTACCCTCAGGTAGTAGGTCAGACCAGCAACACGTATCGGCAGCGGAATCGGCTATTACGAAATCTCCACAACGGGCGTTTCGCTCCGATCTCTCCAGAAGAGAGCGGTTTCACAGAAGCGCGAAGCAGTCGGGGCGCAGCTTTCGCGGACTTGGGGAACAACGGACAGATCGACATCGTGGTGAACAACATTGACGACGAACCGTTTCTTTACAAACCTGCCCTGAAGAGCTCCGGCGGGTGGGTACGTTTCAAACTCGAAGGCACAAAGTGTAATCGCGATGCGATCGGTGCAAGGATCAGCGTCACGGCGGGTGGATTGACTCAAATCGCCGAGGTACGGAGCGCTGAGAGCTATGTGTCGTCGAGTGATGCGCGCGTGCTTTTCGGTGTCGGGAACTCCAAGATCATCGAACGAGTGGAAATTCGCTGGCCGGACAGCAGCCTCGAGCGGCGCAATCGGCTCTCGATTAATCGACAGTACCTCTTGCGGCAAGGCGAGAGCTGAAACCCGTCAAAATGCGATTGCATTAAGCGGCGATTCATTATGGAGGCATCGGCAGAGCCGGGAGGCGGGGTCATGCGCTGGCGCAAGGCGTCGCCTGCTTCCTGGGCCGAGTTCTGCGCGCTTTTTTGCATCGTGACTTTCTTGCTTCTGCCGTGCCGCGCCAGTGCGCAAGCTGGTGCAAACGCACCCGCAGGCGCGCGCCTGCTCGGAGCTGAAAACGCTGCGGGCCATACGCGCGCGCGCCAGCCAGGACAGGGACAAGATCTGCTCTCAGTAATTGCGGCGGCACGTCACGCCATTCAAGATCACCCAGAGTCGGCTTCAGAATATCTTGCGCTCGGACTGGCCTTGATTTCTGCGGGAGAAGCCGAAGGGGCACGCGCGGCTTTTGCGCAGGCGCTTGCTTTCGACTCGGGTCTCGCCGAGGCTCATTATCAGCTCGGGCTGATCGATGCCGACCAAGGAAAGTGGTCCGAAGCCGCAGACGATTTTCGGCGGTCCCTTGCGGCATCTCCCAACCATATTTCCGCCCAC
>QHZC01000114.1:0-812 GCA_003224515.1 Acidobacteriota bacterium | reverse complement strand
GCGCGCGAGCCTGGGGCCCGTTACGGATTGGGGTTGGTCCGGCTACAGCAGGGCGATTTGGCCTCGGCGGAAAGAGAATTCCGGCAGGCTCTTTCCCTCAAGACCGCGTACCTCGCCGCTGAAGAAGGATTGGGTGAGACGCTCGGGCGGGAAGGCAAGTGGACAGAGGCAATTAGCGCTTTCAAGGAAGTGTTCACGGCGAATCCGAACTCGATCGAAGCAGCGAATTCCTTGGGAGCGGCGCTCTCTCATGTGGGTGACAAGGCCGGCGCTGCCAACGCGTTTCGAATGGCAAGAGAACTCTCAAGCAGGGTCCCAAGGGGAAAACGACCGAGGAATGAAGCTTTGGCGTGAGGGCGATCTTCAAGGCGCCTCCGAGGCTTTCCGCACTTCGCTCGCGGCAGATCCGGACAACCCCGAGGCTCACAACAACCTGGGCGGGGTCCTCTGGCAGTTGAATGACCGATTGGGGGCCACGGCTGAATTTCGTCAAGCAGTTCACTGCCGTCTGGATTTTGCCCAGGCACGCAACAATTTGGGACGTGCTCTATGGCAGTCCGGAGACATCGAGCACGGAATTGAGGAGTTTCGCGCCGCGCTCAGCTATCAGCCGGGCCTTGGGGTGGCGCACTTGAACCTCGGTAGGGTTCTCTTGACGAAGTACGCGCTGGCCGAAGCCGAAGCCGAACTACGCCGCGCTTTAGTGCTGATCCCGGATTTGGCGGCAGCGCACATCGAACTGGGTCTTCTGCTCGCTTCGAAGGCGGGCATCTTATCTCAGGAGGCCCGCACCGAATTGATGGAAGGTTTGC
>QHZC01000115.1 GCA_003224515.1 Acidobacteriota bacterium | reverse complement strand
GAAAACCACGTAGTCGAGCAGGTCGCTGTACAGATTGCCGTAGGTCACAACTCCCGCCGCGTCTACGTGCCGCGTGCGCAGCAAAATCAAGATAGCGATCCAAATCCCCTGATACACCAACGCCGTACCGGGAACACCTTTTTGGTTCAGCGTACCGGTTGACCGGAAGAAGAGACCATCCTTGGCCATGGCATAGGCCACGCGCGCACCTGCAAGAATCAATCCATTGTTGCAGCCAAACGTGGAAATGATGATCGCTACCGCCATGATCATCGCGCCCGGGGAGCCGAAGACGGCATTCAAGGCCGCACTGGCCACGCGGTCGTCAGGAGCGGTCTGAATCTGTACGAGCGGCAGTGTGCAAAGATAGGCCAAATTGGCGAGGCAATACAGTGTGATCACCATGATGGTGCCGAAAGCCATGGAGAGCGCCACGTCGCGCTTTGGGTTTTTCACTTCTGCGGCAGTGAAGCCAATATTGTTCCAGGCGTCCGCAGAAAACAGCGAACCGACTTGGGCCACTCCGTACGCAACCAATAACCCGAAGGCGCCGCTAGCGGCGGTGATCGTTGGCACAAAGCTTCTCAGGAAATTGGCGCCCGGCTCGATGGGCTGCGCGTTCTGAATCTCCCAGAAGTGGCCGAAATTCTCAGTCAGCGCACCTGCATTCCTTCCCACAAAAATACCCAAGAATATCAATCCCAAGAGGGAAAGCGTCTTGGCACTCGTAAAAACATTCTGGATTAACTTCCCGAGCCGCACGCCCAGCGTATTGATAAACGTCAGGAACACAATCATCAGCACGCCAACCAACTGCTGAACCGAGAGGCTGATCGCGTACTTCGACCCCAGGGCGATGGGGTCGACGATCCATACGTTCGGAGAGATCGACGGAAGCAAAACGCCAAGATAGCGCGCAAAACCCACCGCCACCGCCGCGATCGTTCCCGTCTGAATCACCAGAAACAGCGTCCAACCGTAAAGAAATCCCCAGAGCGGCGAATATGCTTCGCGCAAGTAAACGTATTGACCGCCCGCGTGCGGAAACAACGCTGCCAGCTCGCCATAAGAAAGCGCGGCAGAAATGGTCAACAGTCCGGTGAGAATCCAGGTGAGAAGCAAGCCGCCCGCGGAACCCGTTTGCCGCGAAATATCCGCAGCCACGATAAAGATGCCCGAACCGATCATCGAGCCCACGACAATCATCGTGCCATCGAACAATCCAATGGCCCGCACAAAGCCCGGCTCGTTCTTTGCGTTATTTGGTGGGATGACCCGCGTCGTGTCGGCCATTCGGAGGCGCCTCAGACCGAAGCCGCATGGTTCGCGGCTTCCAGAAGCTCGATATATTGCCGCGCCCGCTGGCCGGGATCGCGCGCGAGGAGAATGTCGCTGATGACCGCAACGCAATCGGCGTCCGCTTGGATGACTTCAACGGCGCGGTCCAAGGTGATGCCGCACATAGCCAGAATTGGCTTGTCTGTCAGCGGCCGAATCCTGCGAATCAATTCGCTTCCGACTACTGGATCTGGGTTGGCTTTCGTGGACGTGGAAAACACCGGCCCAACCGCAGCATAGTCAGCAGAAGTGACAGCAGCTTCCTCGAATTGTTCCAGCGTGTGCGTCGAAACTCCCAGCAGTTTCCCAGTCCCGATCACCGAACGCGCCGCTTCCGCTCGCAAATCTTCTTGTCCGACGTGAACGCCGCTCGCTTCCGCGGCCCAAGCGACATCAGCACGGTCATTCACCACAAACGTGACACCCTGCGGAATCAAAATAGAAGAAAGACGCTTCGCGCATTCGAACAATTCACGCGCAGACGCCCGCTTGTTCCGATATTGGAGCAAGCGCACACCGGCAACGACAAGTTTTTGAGCGCACTCTGTTTCGGGAACGGTAAGCAATGCTGCGTCTAATATCACATACAGCCGAGGTAGAACAAGGCGCTTCAAGTTTATTTCCCGTTCGTTCCGAGCAATCGTTCTATGAAGTGGGTATCGAACTTCCCCGCGGCAAAATCCGGATCGGCCAGAATCCGGCGGTGCAGCGGGATCGACGTCTTGATACCTTCGATGACGAACATCTCGAGGGCCCGCTTCATGCGGCCAATCGCTTCGGCGCGGTCGCGTCCCTTGACGATCAGCTTTGCAATCATCGAATCGTAGTACGGAGGGATGACGGCATCGGCATAAGCGGCGGAATCCACGCGCACTCCCGTGCCTCCCGGCGCCTGGAAGGTCGTAATGCGTCCCGCGGACGGCACAAAGGTCACCGGATCCTCGGCATTGATCCGACATTCAATGGCGTGCCCGGAGTGGTGAATCTCCCCGGTGGCCTCCTCCATCCTTTCGCCTGCGGCAATGCGGATCTGCGCCTTGATCAAGTCCACTCCCGTGACGAGTTCCGTCACGGGATGCTCGACCTGAATGCGCGTATTCATCTCAATGAAGTACATCGCGCCGTCTTCATCCATCAGGAACTCGACGGTTCCAGCGTTGGTGTAGCCGATTTTTTCCAGCGCCTTCACCACCTTGGCGCCAAGTTCCTTTCGCCGTTTCGCGTCCAGCGCCGGCGAAGGTGATTCCTCCACTAGTTTCTGGTGCCGCCGCTGTACGCTGCATTCGCGTTCACCCAGATGGATCACTTTCCCATGCTGGTCGCCCAGCACCTGAAACTCGATGTGGCGAGGACGCTCGAGAAATTTTTCTGCGTAAACGTCTGGCGTGCCAAAGGCTTGCTGCGCCTCACTACGGGCCGTCTGGTAAGCGGCCAGAAGTTCATCCTGCTTACGCACCACACGCATGCCGCGGCCACCTCCGCCCGCCGACGCCTTGAGAATCAGCGGATACCCGATGCGCGCTGCCTCCTTCGCGAGCTGCTCCTCCCCTTCAACGACACCCTCACTTCCCGGAATGGTTGGCAGCCCGGCGGTTTTCACTTCCCGCCGCGCGCGGTCCTTTTCACCCATCATTTCGATGATTTCTGGTCTCGGGCCGATGAACGCAAGTTCTGATGCTTCGCAGACCTTGGCGAAGTTGGCGTTTTCGGAGAGGAACCCGTACCCCGGGTGGATAGCATCTACATTCGTGATTTCGGCCGCGCTGATTACTTGGGGGATGTTCAGATAACTCTCGCTGCTCCGCGCCGGCCCGATGCAAACCGCCTCATCCGCGAACCGGACATGGAGCGAGTTACGGTCCGCCTCGGAATAAACCGCAACCGTGGATATCCCCAATTCCTTGCAGGCGCAGATGACCCGCAGGGCGATTTCCCCGCGATTGGCGACTAGGATTTTCTGGAACATGGCCTGGCGTGCCGGCTACTTCTTCCGGCTCGGACGGATGCCAAAGAGAGGCTGGCCGTATTCGACCGGTTGTCCGTTTTCCACGAAGATCCGGATGATTTCGCCAGTGGCGTCTGATTCGATCTCGTTCATCAGCTTCATTGCTTCCACGATACAAAGAGTCTTCCCGGTCTCCACGTACGTGCCAACTTTCACAAAAGCCTCCGTCCCGGGGCTGGGTGACTCATAAAACGTCCCGACGATGGGGGATTTCACCAGGTGCAGATCTTCGGTCGATCGCGCCTCAGGAGCCGGAGTGCCGCCCGAAGACACATTCGGAGCTTCCACCGAGCCAGGAACGATAATCTCTGGCGCGGCCACTACCCGTGGAGCCGCAACCACCACACCAGTCGAGGGCTTGCGCAGCCGGATCCGCAGATCACCACTCGAGTATTCAAACTCCTCTAAATTGTGTTCCGTCATGAACTGAAGGAGCT
>QHZC01000618.1:2581-3041 GCA_003224515.1 Acidobacteriota bacterium | reverse complement strand
GCGGCAGCAAGGAGGCCGCCGAAGCGGCGGGCATCGGGGGCAAGCGCCTGGTTCTCGCAATCTTCGCGGGAAACGGTGCGCTCGTCGGCCTTGCTGCCGTCCTCGCGGCCAGCCGTTTTGGATCGGCAGCTCCCACGTTCGGCATCGGGTTCGAACTGGATGTCATAGCCGCCGTCATCTTGGGCGGAGTGGCTTTCACCGGAGGCGAGGGATCAATCGGGGGTGTGCTGCTTGCAGTAATATTTCTCGGGATCATCAATAGCGGCTTGATCTCGGTCGGCATCGATCCGCATTACGCGCAAATCGTCAGAGGCGGTGTTCTGGTCGTGGCTGTTGCTCTGGACCAGCTCACACAAGAGCAGCACGAGCGTCATCGCAGGGAACTTGCGCTCGAAGAACGGACCGAGCGGGCTCCTGCCCAGTAGTCCCGTGTTCAACACATTGAAATGCGTTGACACAT
>QHZC01000618.1:0-2538 GCA_003224515.1 Acidobacteriota bacterium | reverse complement strand
ACTCTTGAGGCTGCCGGCCAGCGGGTTGAGCAATGGGGAAGCACGGATGGCACCAAGGCATTAGTGCTGCCGCACGGGGGAAGAGTGCTGGGCTTATCTGCCCCGGGCAGCGACGAAAATTTCCTCTGGACACACACCGCGCTCAATGACGTCGAGACCACACGTGCGTTTTATGCCGGCAGCCAGTGGCATAACTCCGGCGGCGATCGTACGTGGCTGGCGCCTGAGGCGGACTTTTTCTTCCCCGACTACCCAGACCTGACGCGCTATTGGCAGCAGCGTGATTTGGATCCCGGCCACTATGTAGTTTCACGTGACGGCGGTGAACTTGCCTGGGCGACCCGCGCGACTCTCGCGTTGTCACGTGGCAAACGAACCGTTGAGGTTGAGATCAGCAAATCGCTTTCACCTGCCTTGAATCCGTTGCGTTATGAATGCGGTCGCGAGCTTGCCGGTGTCTAGTACGCGGGATACACACTGACGACGGCGTTGGCCCTCATAACGGCTGACCACGACTGCGATATCAGCTTGTGGGACCTGCTGCAGATGCCGCACGGAGGCGCCATGCTGGTGCCCACGTACTCCCGCACCGAGCCGAAAATCTGGATGGGATCCATCGGCAGTGATGACCTCATCGTCGGTGACCATCTGGTTCGGTACAACATGCGTGCCGCCGGCGAACAAAAGCTCGGCATCCGCGCAACCGCCATCACGGGGCGTGCGGGCTATTGGTATGGGAGTGGCGCGGAAACCTCGCTGGTCATCCGCAATTTTCAGGTGAATCCTTCCGGCGCGTATGTCGATATTCCTTGGACCGAGCCGGAGAACTTCGGTTTCGCTTTTCAGGCGTGCAACGTGCACAGCGGCTTGGGTGCTTTCAGCGAACTGGAATATCACGTGCCCATTAACCGGACGCCAAGCGATCGTTCACGATCGGAAGATCGGTCGCAGGTGTGGGCGTTTCGGGGGCCGGAGGAGCGAATACGTTCCGTCGCACAAGGGCTGCTGTCCCCGGAAATTTGAAGGGATACCGAGTCACACCGGAAATATTCCTAAGGTGGAGGCGACGAAGAGATGATTCTGTTAACGGCTATGACTTCCGACGGCCCGTGCTTGGGCGTTAAAACCAGTGCCGGGGTGCTTGTGCTCGATCGAGCGCGGTTGCAGGCGGACGATCCGAGGACGATTGAGGAGGCACTTCTTACCCCCGACGGGCTGAGTCGCGTGCGGAAGGTCCTTCGCACAAAGTTTCGTTCCGCACAGACTGTCGCGAAGCATTCCGTACCCGAAGCGCAATGCCGCCTCGGTCCCCTCTTCAGGCCGCGCAACCTGCTGGCTATTGGACTGAACTATAAGGATCATGCCGCCGAAGGCGGCGTGCCGTTGCCAGAAAAACCGGTAGTCTTTGCAAAGCTGACCGGTTCTGTCATCGGTCCGGGTGAACCAATCGTGCTGCCGCCCGATACTGCCGAGGTTGACTACGAAGCGGAACTGGCTGTCGTCATCGGGCGTCCCTGTCGGGGAGTCTCGGCCGCTGAGGCTCTGGACTATGTAGCTGGGTACACCTGCGCGAACGATGTGAGTGCCCGCGATTTCCAGCGCGGCGATGGCCAATGGGTGCGCGCTAAAAGCCAGGATACATTCGGCCCTATGGGACCATACTTGGTGACGCCCGAAGATATACCGGATCCGCAAAGTCTGCAGATTCGTTGCTGGGTCAACGGCAATCTTCTTCAGGACTCGAACACCAGTTTGATGATTTTCAGCGTCCGCGATCTCATCGCGTTCATTTCCCGCGGTGTCACTCTGCAGCCCGGTGATGTGATCAGCACCGGAACACCTCACGGTGTTGGTTTTGCGCGGAAACCGCCCGTATTTCTCCACGATGGCGATCTGGTGAAGATCGGTATTGAGCGCATCGGCACGCTGGCGAACCCGGTGCAGGCGGCGCCCGTCAGGGAGAGTGCGCCGTGAACAGCAGCATGAACGGCGGGATCGGGACACTCTCTGTTCGCGCATTTCGACTGCATGAAAATTACCAAGATTGAGACAATTTGGTTCGAAGCCGTGCCCGATGCGGTCTGGCGGACTCAGTTCCCTCATGCGCGCCAAGCTCTACCGAACAATCTCTGGCTGCGAATTTACACCGACGAAGGCCTCGTCGGCTTGGGCGAAACCTACTATCTGCCGCGCGCGGTGAGCGCCGTCATCCATGATCTGTTTGCCTCGCTACTGATCGGCCGTAACGCGCTCGACATCGAGAACCACTGGAACAACCTGTTTTCGCTAGTAAACTTCTGCGGCTTCGCTGGCGCTGAAATGCGTGCCATCTCGGCGGTTGACATTGCCCTGTGGGACCTGGCGGGGCAATACACTGGGCAGCCGATCTATAACCTGCTCGGAGGCCGGAATCGCGAACGCGTGCCCGTGTACAACACTTGCGTTGGTTATGGGCAGTATCCCGATTACACCCGGTGGACACAAGGACACGCCGGTGAACTGGCGCAGGACTTAATCAAGCAAGGGATCAAGGCCATG
>QHZC01000617.1:2932-3783 GCA_003224515.1 Acidobacteriota bacterium | reverse complement strand
GATTATCGATCACGAAGCTTATCGTGCCGAGATCAGTTTCTCGCCATGGCCTTTGCGCAATTGACTTACCGCGAGAGTCTCCGGGATATCGAGACTTGTTTACGGTCGATCGGCAGCAAGCTCTATCACATGGGTTTCCGCAGCACGATCGCACGTTCCACTTTGGCCGATGCCAATGAGTCCCGGGATTGGCGCATCTTTGCGGACTATGCGCAGGCTCTGATCGCGATCGCACGTCCGTTGTATGCTGACGATCCCATGGGAGTGGAGTTGAATCAAAGTTTGTACGCTCTGGATTCAACCACGATTGACCTCTGTCTCTCGCTCTTTCCTTGGGCCAAGTTTCGTAAGCACAAGGCGGCCGTAAAAATGCACACGCTGTTAGACCTGCACGGCAATATTCCCTCGTTTATTCGCATCACGGATGGCAAAACCGCCGACGTGAACATTCTGGATGAGTTCCTTCCGGAAGCGGGTGCTTTCTACGTGATGGATCGCGGCTACATCGATTTCGCTCGCTTGTTTGTGTTCACCCTCTGCTCAGCCTTCTTCGTCGTGCGCACCAAAGAAAAGGTTTTGCTCCAGCGCCGCTACTCGCACTCGGTCGACAAGTCCACCGGTGTACGGTCGGATCACACCGTCATCCTAACCACCATCGAATCGGCGAAAGCCTATCCCGATCCTTTGCGACGCGTCAGTTACTTGGACGTGGAGAACCAGCGCCGATTGAAGTTCCTGACCAATAACTTCCAGCTGCCGGCACTGATGATCGCCCAGATCTACAAATGTCGTTGGCAAGTAGAATTGTTTTTCAAGTGGATCAAGCAACACCTGCGAAGCAAAGCCTTTTA
>QHZC01000617.1:0-2801 GCA_003224515.1 Acidobacteriota bacterium | reverse complement strand
CCGACTTACTCGATAACTCTAACCAATTGATCCTGTTCGACTTTTAGCCGGACAGTAGTGATTTCAACAGGGCGCGCTATTACAATCCGGCTGTAGGGCGCTTTCTGAGTGAGGACCCAATAGGCTTTTCGGGCGGAATCAACTTCTACGCCTATGTCGCAAATCGGCCAACGGTTCTAGCTGATCAATTCGGTCTGGCCCCGAACCAAGCGCCAAATCCGAGCTGGTGGCAACAGTTTTGGAATTGGTTGCACGGTCCGCCAAAGCCGAAACCGCCCAACCCAATTCGACCGCCGAATCTCTGCGAAACTGGTCAGACACGATTGTTCTCCGAGGCCGGACCAAATCCCTATAACAGGGATGGGCACGGAGATGAGAGGTGGTCACAATTCCAGAACGCGTTCATAGACAAATGCCTCGCTGCCAAGACGCCGGGAAATGAGACGGTCCCCTACTGCACTCAGGGAGCCGGAGTGCTGGGTCCGTTCGCGTACTGCGACTGCTGTCAGTACTGCTCCAAGGGAGGCAAATGAAATCCGCATTGGTAAAACTACTTCTAATCGTTTGGGTTCTCACGACGCTTGCCGCGTGCCAAGAAAGGAAGAATGAACAACCAATCGTGGTTCACGTCTTTCGTGACCGCAACGGACCTGCTGCGTCGTGGCTTTCTGAACAGATCGGCAATTTCCAAAAGGCTAAAATCCGCACTTCCGGCGGCAAGCCGATTGTCATAGCGACGGCAGAGCCGAAGGACTATTACAAAACTCTGGCGGATCTCGGAGGAGGCCTAAAGCCGGACCTCGTCATCCTCGATTCTGAGTCGGACGCTCAAGCAAATCAGGCCTTACGAGAGGAGTCGCAGAGTGCTAGCAGGCTGTGCTCAGGGCAGGATAGCTGCCCGGCGTTTGTGCCATCTTGGGCGAGTGGCGAAGGCAGAGAAGCTGCACGAGCGCTTCTGTCATTCCTCGTGTCACACACGCGGACCTGATTGCGAGTGGAAGCGACGCGGCACTTCAACCCCGCGAACTACCTCTATGACGGGATGAACGTGCTCGAAGAGGTGGACAATTCCGGCAACGTCCTTGCCCGCTACACGGAAGGCGGAATGGATGAGCCATTTGCCGAACTGCGTTCGGGTACGACCAGCTACTACGAGCAGGACGGGATTGACTCGGTCACTTCGCTCACTAACTCCGCAGGGGCGCTCGCGAACAGCTACACGTTCGACTCGTTTGGAAAGCTGACCGCGTTCACCGGCACGCTCATCAACCCATTCCAGTACACCGGACGCGAGTTCGACTCCGAAACCGGTCTGCACTTCTACCGCGCCCGATACTATGACCAAACGATGGGCCGTCTCCTGAGCGAGGATCCGCTTGAGTTTGCTGGCGACGGGCCGAATTTCTATGCCTATACGCTAAATAATCCTGTGAACTACGTTGACCCGATGGGGACAAGCAGTCAGGGTCCGCCTCCTCCACCGACTCCAGGTCCACCAGGGCCAGCGCAGCTCGGTGGTTTCATATACAACTACCCACCACCACGGACCGGCCCACTGGGGGGTGCCGCTCTCGCTTTTGCCAACTGCATGGGAAACTGCTTAGCCAGGTACTTTGTAGTCACTGGCGGCAGTGAGTGCACACCGGATGGACGGCACGTCCCAGGCGGCGTAATTGGGAGCAGGCACCAAGCTGTGGATATACGGCCCGCGGGTCAGGACCAGCACCAGGTCTTTTGCTGCGCGTTGAACTGCGGGGCACAGTACATCCAGAATGAGGGCGATCACTGGCACATCCAATTGACGCCCGGTCGGAACGGCGGGCATGGGCTTCTTCCTAAACCGTGCGATTGTAATAAGTGACGAGGCGACGAACCACATGAAGCGATTGTGTGTTTGGATTCTGGTTTCTCTGATGGCTTTAGTCTGGTGCATTGCTCTGTCGGCGAGCGATGGGCAAGGGACTGACGTCGACAGCGTTCTAAAGCGCTTTCCCGGATATCACTTGTTGACGTTGCAGGAACGCGATCCCGACGTAAAGGCTTTCGTGGTCCGGCACTTTCCAAAGGCCAATCCGAGCGTCGTTCGCGCTGATTTTAACGGCGATGGCAGCCCGGACTACGCTGCGCTGCTGAGGGACGACAAAACAGGAACAACGAAACTGGTGGTTCTCTTGTGCTCAGCGGACGGCCAATGCAAAAGCGTCTACGAACTGGACGAGACGGCATACGCAGGCGCTGTCTACTTAAGACCTGTGAGCATGGGATCAAAGGTGTCCCAGACGGAGGCTGTCAATAGCAACACTCCGCCGGTGAAGTTGCATTCCACTGGAATCCAGGTCACGTACTTCGAGAAAGGCAAAGTGGTGCTGCACTGGAATCGGAAACTCCAGAAAATCGAAGAAGTTCAAACTGGAGATTAGGAAGGTGAGAAGTTTTTTCTTTAGCTGCTGATCCCATCGCTGGGCCGCGCCGACTTGTGGTGCGGCCCTTGCCCTACGCGAGAGCGGGCGGGTCCCCGGTTTTTCCGAGGTGCGGTGTAGCAGTTTTCCCGTTTGTATAGCTATCCCCGTCAAATCGAGTCAGGGCACTCCGCACGCCGCACTTCCGATCGCCGCACGTCCGCGCGCCGATCTGCGCTCTGTTAACTCGCAAGGTACGGGGTGGCCCCGTTTTTCCCGTGCGCTCCACTACCCCAGACTCGATTTGACGGGAGAAGGGAAAGGGAGGGCCTCAGAGCGCCCCCTGAATGAAAAGCGAAAGCAGTAGTGATGTGGTGTGTGTGTGTGTGACGAGTGGGTGAT
>QHZC01000615.1 GCA_003224515.1 Acidobacteriota bacterium | reverse complement strand
CGTCGTTCCGTTCTACAACGAACAGGAAAACATCCCACCTCTCTACATGAAGCTTACCGAAGTGATGGACGGGATCGGCGAGCTTTTCGAATTAGTGTTTGTGGATGACGGCAGCAAGGACGATTCGTTCAAGGTGCTCTCTGAAATCTATGAGCACGACCGGCGCGTGAACCTGGTGAGGTTGCGGCGGAATTTCGGGCAGACGCCGGCATTGAAAGCGGGTTTTGATTTTGCGCGGGGCGAGGTCATCATCTCTATGGACGGCGACCTGCAGCACGACCCCGAAGAGATTCCGCGCTTTCTGGAAAAGATTGCAGAGGGCTACGACCTGGTGAGCGGCTGGCGCCATCACCGGCGAGATCACTGGCTGATGCGGCAGCTTCCCAGCCGCATCGCGAACTGGATGATGGCAAAGCTATCGGGAATCGATCTGCACGATTTTGGGACCACGTTCAAAGCCTACCGCCGTGAGATCATTCAGGAAATTCAGCTCTATGGCGAGCTGCACCGGTTCATTCCGGCGCTGGCAAGTTCGACGGGTGCTAGGATCGCGGAAGTGCCCATCGAAAATCTCCATCGGAAGAGCGGAAGATCCAATTACGGAATCGGACGCACGATCCGTGTGTTCCTGGATTTGATCATCGTGAAATTCTTATTGGACTATTCGACGCGGCCGCTCCAGTTTTTCGGTTTGCTCGGGGTGGCCGGGGCGGGGCTGGGTTTCCTACTCGCGTGCTTCCTGGCCTACGAGAAGTTCTATTTTCACAAGGCCATCATGGCGGAACATGGGCCGCTAATGATGCTGGCGGTGGCGCTGTTCATCAGCGGCGTACAGTTCTTCTCCATGGGATTGCTTGGCGAGATCATCGCGCGCACCTACTACGAATCGCAGAACAAGCCGATCTATGCGTTGCGCGAAGTGAAGAGCCATCGCAAAGAGATGGGCGATTCGACCGAGTCACCGCGGCCTTCTGGCAATTCCGAACGATAGCGAACTCTCCACAACAAAATCTCTAAGAGTGGCGCGCGATCCGGCGGTATTTGCCGCGAAAGTAAAGCAGCGGCTCGCCCTCGTGTATTTCCGCGTCCTCCACTTCCCCGACAAAGATGGTGTGGTCACCGGCAATATGAGACTCGATGACCTTGCAGCTCAAGTGGAGGAGCGTATTCTCAAGGACCAGGATGCCGCTCGGCGTACAACGATAGCGAATGGACAATCGCTCCTCGGCTTCTGTGCTTTGCTCGCCTTTGGCGAAATACTCGGAAATAGCCTCCTGCCCTGCTCTGAGGACACTAATACCAAAATGTTTTTTCTCCTCCAGCAGTGGAAGCATCTTCGCGTGCTGGTCGACACAAACGAGAATCAGCTTGGGGTTGAGTGAGACCGACGTGAACGAGTTGGCGGTCATGCCGTGGATCTTCCCGGGCTCGCGCTCGACGGTAACGACCGTCACTCCGGTGGTGAAATGGCCGAGGGCTTCGCGGAATTCGAATGACGAGAGTGAGGAGATTGGCATCGTGGAAGTTTTTGAAGATACCATACTGGGTGCGGGAAAAGCGAAGCAGCGGATTCGAATCGGGGAATGCGGCGGCGATTCGAATGAGCGGCGAGACTTGGAACGGGGTGAACATTCATGGCGCGAACGATCGCGATTCTGGGCGGAACGGGGGCGGAAGGCTCCGGGCTTGCGTTTCGCATGGCAAAGGCTGGCGAACACATCCTGATCGGATCCCGCGAGGCCGCGCGCGCGCAAGAGGCCGCAAGATTGTTGCGCGAGCGCATTGGGGACGGTGCCCTGATCGAAGGGCTGGACAATCCTTCTGCCGCGGCGGCGTGCGATCTCGCGGTGTTGACTGTTCCTTTCTCCGGCGTGGTGCCGCTGCTCAAGCAACTGAAGAGCATCTGGAAGCCGGGAACGATTGTGATCGATACGACCGTGCCGCTGGCGGCGACGGTTGGCGGTGCGGCGACGCGGGTGCTTGGGGTCTGGCAAGGTTCCGCGGCTGAACAGACGAAAGAGCTTTTGCCCCCAAGCGTGAGTCTTGCAGCGGCGTTCCAGAATCTTGGCGCTGAATCGCTTGCCGGAGATGAACCGGTAGATTGTGACGTTCTGGTGTGCAGTGACGATGAGAAAACCAAGCAGGTGGCTTCTGAGTTGGTCAGCAAGATTCCGGGGGCGCGGCCTTTAAATGGCGGAAAACTAGAAAACGCGCGCATCGTGGAATCACTGACGGCGCTTTTAATTGGATTGAATATGCGCTACAAAGTTCACGGCGCGGGGATTCGTTTTACCGGGCTTCCTTTGAAGTGAGTCTTCATCTCTCGCTGGTGCGTGGTGGGTCAGTTTCCGAGAAGCTAACTCATCAGGCGACGACTTCCATGAAAAGATGTTGTCGGTGTAAGGTTTCATCCACATTGCAACGGCAAATGCTGCGCCCAGGCCGCCCACACCGACTAAGAGATCGAGGCTGCCCAACCCTTTCATGCTAGCGCGGCTCGTTTTCCAATTGATGGCCGCGCGGGATCGCAAGGTCGCGAAGAGAATGCCGCCGGACAGTAGTAGTCCCAAAAGCACCCTCCAATCGTGAACTAAGATTAGCGTAACCGCCAAGCGAATCGCTACATATCCCCGTGCAACCAAGGACAAGATGAGACTTTCTTTGGCTAACAGAATGGCCCCCACGGCGCAAGCGGCTAACTCTTTCAAAGATTAGGGGACTCGACTTCCGGCACAAACATGAGAAACGCTGGAGTCATTTCATGAGTTAAATGACTTATACGGAAGAATGCGCCTCTGCGGAATGCGCATCCAATTGGACTTATAGCCCGCTGGCAATGACGGCAGCTTGTGTCCAGTTGGTTCGCACCGGTGCTGCGCCCTCACAAGGACAAGAGATTACGCGCGAGTTTGCGCTTTTGGGAGCATGTTTTCATTACCGTGGGAAGAATGACAACTTTCATACCCAGCGTGGAGATCGTGGAGGCTTGCGCCTGATCGGCTGGATCGATCACAAACGTGCCGGTGAAGTCGGCATAGAGTCTGGCGACGCCGAGGGCCGTCGGATCGTGGCCGAGGTGAAAGAGCATTTTGTCGGAGGGGCCCTTCAGGGATTTGCCGCCGACGATGGGACAGACGGCGAAAACTTTTTCTTGGTGAGCGCGAAGTTGATTGCGGATCTGCGGCACGGCGAGAATCGGACCGATGCTAATCAGGGGATTGCTGGGGCAAACGAGGATGCGGTCTGCTGCATGAATGGCTTTGAGGACGCCGGGGGCGGGATGCGCGGATTCCACGCCTGCGAAGCGGATGCCACGGACGACGGGTTCGGCGCGGCGCTTCACTAGATATTCTTGAAAATGCAGGGATCCTTCGTTCGAATCGATCAGCGTAGGGACGGGGTCATCAGTCATTGGGAGGATGCAAGATTTGACGCCGAGAGCGTTTCGAATAGAGTCGGCGGCCTGCGAGAGAGTCTTCCCGTCGGCGAGCATGGCGGTGCGATGGATGTGCGTGGCGAGGTCGCGGTCCCCGAGATTGAACCAATTGGGGCGGCCATAGACGGCAAGGCGTCTTAATGTATGAAAAGTCTCGCGGCGAAATCCCCAGCCTTTTGATACGTCCACAATTCCAGCGAGCGTGTAGGTGACGATGTCGAGGTCCGGGGAGATTTTCAGGCCGTGGAGGACGATGTCGTCGCCGGTGTTCACAATGATCGTCAACAAGCCTGGATCCATTACTTCGTAGAGACCGAGGAGGAGTTTTGAAGCGCCAACACCGCCGGCAAGCGCAGTGATCTTCAGTTTTGTCTTTGAGGGCATGGAGAACTCAGACACGGGCGGCGTGGGCAGGGTCACGTGCGAATCCATCGGGACCGGCAACTTCTGCGATGCGATCGCGGACGCGGGGCGAGAGGAATTCGTGGCGATGTACGAATTCGGGATAGAGCGCCAGGCGTTCGCGCAAAACGAAGCCGCGGGACTCGGTTTCGGCCTGTAGCCGCGCGATCTGCGGCCAAGCCGCTTCGGGGTTGATGAAATCCTTGGTGACGGGGGAAATGCCCCCCCAATCGTTAATGCCCGCATCGAGCAGGCGGGGAAAGTCGTCATAACTCAAATTGGGCGGGGCCTGGGCGTTCATATGCGGGCCGAGGATCAGGCGGGCCATAGCGATGGTGCGAAGCATGTCTTCGAGTGACGGCTCGGGATGTGCAGCCATGCGGATTTCGGGCTTGGCGCGGAAATTCTGAATGATGACTTCCTGGATGTGACCGTAATTTTCATGGAGCGTTCGAATGGCGAGGAGAGAGTCGATGCGTTCTTCGATGGTTTCGCCGATGCCGATCAGGATGCCGGTAGTAAACGCGATGGAGAGCTTCCCCGCTTCTTCGATGGTGCGGAGGCGCAATGTGGGCACCTTGTCCGGGGCTTTGGCGTGTGGCAAGCCATCGCGCATTAGGCGCGGGCTGACATTTTCGAGCATCAGGCCGACGCTGACGTTCGAATCTTTCAGACGCACGAGGGCGTCGCGGTCCATGACCCCGGGATTGGCGTGGGGAAGCAGGCCGGTTTTTTCGAGGACGAGTTCACAAATGGCGGCGAGATAGTCGAGAGTGCGTGAATGGCCCCGCCGTCGAAGGAATTCACGAGCTTCGGGGAAAATCTTTTCGGGTTGATCGCCGAGGCTGAAGAGAGCTTCCTTGCAGCCGGCTTGGCGGCCGCGTTCGGCGAGGACGAGGACTTCGTCGGGAGTCATGAAATGGGCGCCGGGCTGGCCGGGGTCCTTGCGGAAGGTACAGTAGCTGCAATAATCGCGGCAGAGGGTGGTGAGCGGAATGAAGACTTTCTTTGAGAAGCTGACGACGGTCCCCTTCCCGCGGGCGCGGAGTTCCGCGGCTGCGCTTCGGAGTTCGGGCAAGGGAGCTTGCGTGGCAAGGAGGGCGGCTTTGCGTGTGACGGGATGAAGTGGAGTGAGCATCGGCGAACGAGCTGGGGGTACGAAAGGAATTTAACACAGAGGGCGCGGAGGACACAGAGAGCGCAGCGAAAAGACTGGCGGAGGCTGCTAGCGGAAGAGGTCTTCGGCGGCTGGGCGGATAACACTAGCGGCGGGTTCCGAGGAGGGCTTGTAACGATAGCCGCGAATGACGACGACGGGAAAGCCTGTGGCAGTTAAGGACTTACCGTCGCGATCGCGCGTACCGCGCAAATCACGGAGGACTGGGACGCCGGATGCACCGATGGCAACATATGTCAAGCCAAGGCGCCAGGGACGGCCGAAGGTGTCGCTGATGATGACGGCGACACGCTTGCCGGTGCGCTTACGCAGCGCGGCAGCGAGTTTTCTTGCGGATTGATCTGGATTCCGCGGAAGCAGAGTTACCACGTCGTTTTCAGGAACATTCGAATGATCCACTCCTGCATTGGCACAGACGAAGCCGTGGCGTGTTTCGGCGATCAGTACAGGATCACTGCGAACGATGCGCCGCGACTCCTGCAATACGACTTCAACGGCCCGAGGATCTTTTTTCAGCCGCGCGGCGACAGCGAGGGCATGCGGCGAAGGCTTCACGCGTGCGAGCTGAACGAGGGCACCTTCCGCCTTTGAGACAATTTTCTGGGCAATGACGAGAATGTCGCCGTCTTTGACGTGGATGGCCGCTCGTCGCGCGGCGCCGGTCACGATTTTGACGAGATCATTGCCGGGGCGAATCTCTGGAATGTTTGGAATTCGAAAGAGTTGCAACTCAGGAGCTGCAGTCGAGACAACAACGGATGAGGAGCGGGATTTAGATTGGTTCGCCATGAGCGCGGAAGAGGAATCTTACGCGACACGGCCAAAGCTTTCATCTGCAAAAGGCCTAGCCTCAAAAACCGAGGGTGGGGCACCCCCCCCCCGCGAGAAATCAAACGAGCCGCGAAGACGTTTCACCTGCAAAAAACGGAGGACGCGCGAAAGATGGAACGAGCGTTCGTTTCTCAGCGAACGTCCGCCCGAGGCGGCACTGGCCGTAAGCGATGCCTAGCCGCGGTGGGGGGGCTTGTCGTCTTTCGGCGGCTTGCTGGATGGCTTGTCTTTCGGACGTTCCTGTTGCTTTTGGCGTTCCTGTTGCTGTTTTTGCTGTAGCTTCTGCTGCTGCTGGTCGTGTCTTTGTTCGAGCTGCTGGAGCTGCTGCTGTTGTTTCTGTTCAACTTGCAGCCTTCTGCTGTCTTCCGCATTCTTCTGCTGAACCTTCTGTTGCTCCTGGATCTGCTTCTGCTCGATGCTCTGGCGCTCCCGGTCCTGCTTCAAGCGGAGTTGTTCCAGTTGCTGCTGATGCTTCTGATCGAGCTGCGGGTTCACAGTCGGGCTCGGGCTGCCGTCGTTGGGCCTGGCGGTTGGCGGACGGTCGTTATACGACTTATTTCGGCCATTGTTTGCAGGTGGATTACCGGGTTGATTACCCTGCGCAGGTGGGCCGGCGTTGTTGTGAGCCGGAGGCTTGTTCGAATTGCTTTGCACATTGGACTGCGATTGTCCCGCGTTGTTGGGACTTGGCGGCCTATTCGAATTATTCTGAACGTTCGTCTGTTGCTGCCCCGCACGATTGCCGCTGTTGTTCTGTACCGAGCCGGGCCGGTTGGCCTGGATGCTTTGAGGCATGTCGGCATTGGCGGGTGGTGCGATCTTGATGTTCGCACGGGCCTGCTGCGCGTTCTCGGTCTGCACTTGACGCATCTGAGAGACGGCTGGCGGCCTGCCGCCATTGGCTTGAATGGCCTGCTGTTGCTTTACGAAGGATACGGGAGCAGGCGGCGGTAGCGTCTTGGCAACGACGGGGCGTTCCTGAAATCTCGCTGGAGGTCTTGCCGTACCCGCTGCGCCGGCGCCAAGTACGCTTCTTTGTTGCGGGGCAACCGTTGGCGTGGTCGGATTGACCTGCGCCGCGGCTACTTCGCGGTGATCGACCTTGATCATGTTTCGTCCGACAGGCTGCGCCGATGTGAAATTCTGCTGCGATGTGGCGGTTACTCCATTAGGCGCGGTCTGGTTCACGTACTTGACGTTAGTAACGTTTTTATTAACGATAACGTTGTTATAATAATTATTGACCACGGTGTTGTTCACGGTGGTATTGGAGACGTTCACGTTCGTAACGTATGTACGACTTACGTGATAGGAAGGCACGAAGACCTCACGGGGCCCAAGGGGAAACCAGGCCACGCCGACTCCGCCGCCTCCTCCGATTCCTATGCCAACGCTGAAGTGTGGTCCGCCAACCCAGGCGACAAGCGCCGGAGCGTAAACCGGACGCACATAGGCGACACCGACGACCGCGCGAGGCGCGCACGGCACCCAACCCCAAACGCCGGCGACCGTCACCCAGCGGCCGTAATGGAACGGCGCAAAGCCCCAAGGAGCATCATCTACCCAAGTCCAGCCCCAGGGCGAAATCCACACCCAGTGGCCATAGCGATAAGGCGCCCAACCGACAATGACGGTGTGGGGGAACCAAACAGTGCCGTACTCGGGCACTGGGCGCCAGCCTCCGTTGTCGTCGAGGTCTTCATAGCCAATCACATCGGAAGAGACGTAGCGCGAGGATTGCGAGCGATCTTCGCGGCGGTCGCGATCACCGCACCAGTGGTCGAAGTCGTCATCGTTGTCGCCAAATCTCTGAATGTCCGCGTCAAGTTGGTCGGTGCCGGTAAACGTGCCGGTCTCCCGAGGATGCATGGCATAAGCAGAGCCGCCACCGGTGACTTCGCCTTGGCCTTCGCGGACAACCACGAAAGTGGAATCGCCTACTTCGTTGACGTTGATCTTGTAGTTGCCCGGACGAAGGATCGAGAAAGCAAGGTTAGGTGTATCGACTTCGAAAGATTCGTCCGGTTCGAGACGCCGCACGCGCACGTTAAGGGTGCCTTCGGTTAGCCGGATCTGCGCCATGCGATCATCCAGATTCAAAAACGAAAAACCAGTGTTGCCGGAAAGGCGAATCGCCGCGGAGCCGATGTGCAGCTCGGCGCGCGCGCCGTTGTCAGTCCAAAGCTTGTCGCCTGTAGTGATGGGCCGGTTGACGACCGCGGAAACCCAATCGTCGGTGCCTCCCGGATTAAACGAAACGGTGCCGTTAGCGTAGCTCAGTCGTGCCACGCGGCTTGGCGGATCGTCGTCATCATCGGCTGCGGCGTGTTGCGGCGCAAAGAGAGCTACCGCCAGCGCGACACTGAGAAGGGTCGCCAATTTGAGCACGTGTTTTCTCATTTCGAAATCTCTCCTGAACCACGAGCGGCGTCTTTTACTTTTCGCCGCATTTTCAAATCCCCTTGCACCAGGTATATGCTCCCTTTGGCACACTAACACTCCAATGGGGTGGTACACCTATCAGGCCCATTGTGCATGTCGAAACAGGAAACGCCTGATAGTTTGAACGTCATTTCATCTAACACATGGCAAGAGAAAGAGTTGTGGGCGACGTATTTCTGAGCCGCTTTGGCGAACTTCGAATCTGCTGGAAGGCCCTAGGACCAGTTGGCGAGCAAGAAAGCTGTCAAAGCATCAGCTCCAAACAGAAAGAGCGAAGATCCGGACGGACTCTTGTCAAAGAGATTAGTGCCGGCCGTGCGAAACGGAACCTCCGCCGCCATGCGGGCTTCCACCGCCACCACGGTTGCCGCCCCCACCCCCACCGCTATAGCCGTGGCTAGGCGCGGAGTAGGAGCGTGACGGAGCTGCATAGCTGCGGCTAGGTGCGGAGTAGGAGCGTGACGGTGCTGGATAGCTGCGGCTAGGTGCGGAGTAGGAGCGTGACGGTGCTGGATAGCTGCGGCTAGGCGCGGAGTAGGTCTGCGGCGATGAGTAAGATCGGGTCGGAGGCGGATTGTACGAGCGAGGCTGCGAGGATCCGCGGTTTCCGTAGGACGGCGTATTGCTGTATGTCCGCTGCGGTTCGTAAGAACGGCCGTTGTTGGAAGAGCTTGGGCGGTTGCCGTTGTATCTTGGCGCCGAAAGCCGTGAGCTCTGGCCGCTGACGGCTCCAGACTGCGAATCGCCGCGTGCCCATGGCGGCCGATTGCCTTGAGTGTCGTGGGCTGTTTGCGCCCGTGAGTTTTCCGGCCGATTCGAGCTTCCGAAACCTACTGGCGCGCGGCCGCGATCCGTTGTATTTCCCTGCGCTTCCCAGGTGCGTGGACTATTGCCCGTGCGCTGCGACGCGGTGTTGCCCATGGCAGCGGCTGATGTCCGGTTCGACTTCGTCATTGACGAAGGAGGCCGGCTCTGCGCTAGCTCCCGCTGCCGGGAAGTCATCGCGGACGTGTCGGGCACGTTTCGCGATGCCGTATTCGGTGCAACCCCATGCTGATTCATTGTGCGGTTCACTGGCTCATTGCCAACGCGACCCGAAGC
>QHZC01000616.1 GCA_003224515.1 Acidobacteriota bacterium | reverse complement strand
GTCGTTCCACATAAACGATATTCTTCCGCGGGCGATCGTTTCCGGCGTCTCCTTAGAAATCCCTCAGGGTGAGACCCTCATCCTCCTCGGCCGCAGCGGCAGCGGCAAGACCACCCTCCTCAAGCTGATGAACGGAATGTTACTTCCCACCAAAGGGCAAATCTTCGTCCAGGATCGCTCGACCGCCGCTTGGGACCCCATCCGCCTCCGCCGTGGCATCGGGTATGTCATCCAGGACGCCGGCCTCTTCCCCCATTTCACGGTCGCGGAAAACATCGGTCTCGTCCCCAGCCTCGAGAGTTGGGATGCCTCCCGCACCGCTGCCCGCGTCGATGAAATGCTCCAGCTTGTCGGCCTCGATCCTCGCGAATTCTCTCATCGCCGCCCCCGCGAACTTTCCGGCGGCCAGCGTCAACGTGTGGGTGTCGCGCGCGCGCTCGCCGCCGATCCGCCCATTCTCCTGATGGACGAGCCCTTCGGCGCGCTTGATCCCGTCACCCGCGCCGAGCTCCAGCGCGAATTCAGCGCCCTTGCCCGCCGCCTGGCCAAAACCATCGTCTTCGTCACCCACGATCTGCGTGAGGCTCTGCTCCTAGCCTCGCGCATTGTCCTGCTCGAAGCCGGTCGCATCATCGCAAGCGCCACGCCGCAGGAGTTTCTTCGCCTCGAACACCCGGAAGTTCGCGCCTTCACTTCGTCTCTGGCCATAACCGCGGGAGCCCCCACATGAACCCCCCCATGACCACTTGGTCTTTCTTCGCCGATCACCGCGCCGAAATCCTCGGGGCCACACTCGATCACCTTGCGCTGGTTGTCATCGCCATGATCATAGCCATTCTCATCGGTGTCCCGCTCGGTATGTTCATTGTGCAGCGCCCCGCTTTGCGCGCCATCGCGCTCGGCCTGGCCAGCATCTTTCAAACCATCCCCAGCCTCGCCCTCTTCGGCTTCCTCATTCCCATCCCGTTCATCGGCGGCATCGGCAGGCGTACCGCCATCGTCGCCCTCGTCCTCTACGCGCTTCTTCCCATCCTGCGCAACACTTACGTCGGCCTCACTGGCATCGATCCCGCCGTCCTTGAATCCGCCGAAGCCATGGGCATGACTCGCGCGCAAATCCTCTTCCGCGTCCGTTTCCCGCTTGCGCTCGCCGTTATCCTGGCCGGGATTCGCACTGCCACCATCATCACCATCGGCGTTGCCACCATCGCCGCCGCCATCGGCGCCGGCGGCCTCGGCACCTTCATCTTCCGCGGCGTCGCCCTTGTCAGCGATGCCCTCATCCTCGCCGGCGCCATTCCCGCCGCTCTCCTCGCCCTCCTCGCCGACCTGCTCCTCGGCCTCCTCGAGCGCCGCCTCCGCGTGACTTGAAACGGCGGTCAGCTAAATCATCCAATACCTCTACGCTTAATAGGTTTCTCTCTGTGCTCTCTGCGTCTCCGCGTTCCATTTTTCTTTCTTCTTCCTCTTTCTTTCCGCACGTGAGAAATTCTCTGGAGCCATGGCCCGCGCTCTATTCCGTGTCCTTTATCTCCTGAACTTCCTTTACTTCGTTTCCGCTTGCCACAAACCTCCTCAATCCAAAATCACCATCGGCTCCAAATTCTTCACCGAGCAAGTCATCCTTGCCGAACTCCTGGCCCAGCACATCGAAGCCAAGACGGGCATCTCCGTCGAGCGCAAAACCAACCTCGGCGGCACGCTCCTGGTCCACAAAGCACTCCAGGCCGGCGAACTCGACCTCTACGTCGAATACACCGGCACCGCTCTCACCGCCGTCTTGAATGAATTACCACAAGGCGATTCCGCCGCCGTCTACAACCGCGTCAAGCAGCTCTACTCCGACTTCTTCCATCTCGAAGTCACCGAGCCGCTCGGCTTCGAGAATACTTTTGCCATGGTCATTCGCGGCGATGACGCCAAAAAACTTCATCTACAGGAGATTTCGGATATCGTCCCTCTCGCACCAAAGTGGCGGGCAGGCGTCGGCTATGAATTCCTCGAGCGCCCCGACGGCTTCCGCGGCTGGAGCGATCGTTACCATCTCCACTTTGGCGAATCTCCGAAAGTGATGGACCTCGGCCTCATCTACCGCGCGCTCGTCGATCATCAAGTGGATGTCGTCGCCGGGAATTCCACCGACGGGCTCATCGACTCCCTCGGCCTAGTCGCCCTCGCTGATGACCGCCACTATTTCCCACCCTACGACGCCGTCCCCATCGTCCGCCAATCCACACTCGCGCGTTTTCCCCAACTCCGCGCGGCGCTGGCCGATCTCGCCGGCAAACTCTCCGCCGCCAACATTCGCCGCCTCAACTACGCCGTCGACGCCCAGCACCAGGACGCCCCCGCCGTCGTGCGCGCCTTCCGCCAATCCCGCGGTCTGTAGTGACGACTGTACGTCGCCGGCTCTTGCTACATGCCGCTGCCTTACAGGACGCTTTAAATCCAGGTATCTGTCAACCTAAAACAGTTGCACGCAGGCGTTGTCAACCTATATTGGTTGCTACATAGTGTGTCAACCTTTACAGGTTGACACACCAAAGATTGCGTGTATGATTGGAGTTTGAGCAAGCATAATGGGAGATCCTACTGTCCGCACCAAACCTTGTATCGCCCTTATCGCAGATATGGTGCGATCGCGTGAACTAACGCGAAGGCAGCGTCCAAGCGTGCAAAAGAGGTTCAAAGAATTCGTCGATTACCTCAACAGGACCTATTCACGCTCCATGCTCTCCAGATTCGTCATAACATTGGTCGACGAGTTTCAAGGTATTCTTTCGTCGGCAACAGCGATTCCCGATTTGCTGTGGGACATCGATCATCGATTTTCAGATCGCAACCTCAGAGTAGGAATGGGGTTTGGTGTCCTCGATACTCCAATTCAGAAAGAAGCGATAAACGTCGATGGACCGGTCCTACATATGGCACGCGCGGCTATACAGACCGCCCATGAGAAACGCTGTTATGGGGGCGTATTTCTCGGTTTCGGTCAACTAGACACTGTTATGAACGGACTAGCCCGTATCCTATGGTTCCAGCGCCGAAGACTTACCAAGACGCAGCTTAGAATTGCCGAACTCTTGCGCCAGGGCCGGTCCCAGTCAGAGGCTGCGGAAGCATTAAAGATAACGAGGCAGGCCATCTCGAAGCAGGTGCTGGCGATGGGATGGTTGCCCTACGCCGAAGCAGAAGAGGCTTGGCGCGTCCTCCTAGACAGATATATAAGCCCGATGATAGAGAAGAGAAATGTCTCACATCAGCGTTAGCGATGAATTCCTGCTCTGGTCACTGATGTGTGTTCT
>QHZC01000614.1:869-6116 GCA_003224515.1 Acidobacteriota bacterium | reverse complement strand
GATCGCAGATCACTCCACCCTTCGCGCCACCAAAAGGAATATTTACCACCGCGCACTTCCAGGTCATCCAGGTCGCCAGGGCGCGTACTTCGTCGATAGAAACATCGGGAGCAAAGCGGATTCCGCCCTTGCCTGGCCCGCGCACTGTGGAATGCAGCACGCGATATCCCGTGAACACTTCCAGAGTTCCGTTATCCATCCCGATAGGAATGTACAGGGTGATTTCTTTGCTGGGATATTTGAGGTACCGGTAGAGCCCCTGTTCGAGCCCCAGTTTGTTCGCGGCTACTTCAAAGCGCGCTTCCGCGTTCTGGTAGACATTCATTTCTTCGGGCATTGGGGCTTGCGACATGCGAATTTCTCCTTTGTGACGGCGTTGCATTTCTTCGCTTTGCTCAGGATCGAGCTGTGCTCGCGTAAAGAGCCGGCTACCCTGCGGTCAAGGGAAAGGCAACTCGACTCTATCGAGCCAGACTTCTATACACGGCCGTCATTCAATCACTGGCGATCACAGGCGCGCGATGAAAGGCCAAGGCAGGCGAGGCACTCGGCGGGCTACGCACTCCCCAGACCTGCCAATTGGCCGGGCCGCCAGTATACGAACCTCTGCCGGTTTATCGCAAGCGGCAGGAGGTTGCCGATTCCGGGGAGGTTTATTCGGGTTGCGTTTCGGTGCGCGAAATGAAGCGAAGAGGATGGTATGCAGTGCTTGCGGGCGTTTCTTCTTTAGCTCTACTTGCACCGCAGGCGCGCGCGCCATGCGCTCCCGAGACGCAACAAAAAGTTGAAACTCCGATGGCGCGGGATGAGCGGCTGGAAGCTCCAGGCGGGTGGCCGACAAAGCGCTCGGCATCGCGCGAGGACTACGTTGGCACGACGGAATGCGCACGGTGCCATTCCAGGAAGACAGCCGCGGGTTGCCGTGCCAAACATGCGCGCGCGCCTTTCACCGAGCATTGCATTCGAATCTTGGGAGCGGGCGAACCCTACCCGATTGATCCGGATGTCTGGCGGGTTGCCAGCATGCGAAGCATTCCGTTCTTGGCGCCGTGAAGCGGCGTTCGAATGAACTCTCAATTTATAGTGACGGCACAACCCGGCTTCCTGGGACCGCCGTTAGGATTCGTGGAGAATTACTGCAAGCGGAACTGGATTGTCACGGCCAGGTGCATTGGCACTGGTTTGCCGTGGAGCGACGCAGGCTGATATTTCCACTGTCTTAAAGCGTCCATAGCTGCTTGATGCAGCAACGATGGACCGGAAACGACCTTCATGGTCGTGACGCGTCCGCCGGCGTCGATCAACGCGTCGACGAGCACGTTGCCTGAAACATGCTGGCTCTTGGCGAGCGCCGGATATTTCGGAGGCACAGAAAGAATCAGTTTTGCCAGTTTGACGTCCCCGCCAACGGGAAGCGGCACCAAGGGCGCCGAAGGTTGTTTGTTGTTGTCGCCGACAAGTCCTGCGCCAAGCGCTTCTGCGCCGGGCTGTGCAACGTTGTTTAAGGCGATGCCTGCGTCAGCCTCCCCACCGTTTTGCGCATTCCTGCGCGGCGTGACCTTGGGAGTCGCAAGGTGTACTTCTCCGAGGATGGGCTTCTTCGGCTGCTGCGCAACCGGCTGAGTCGAAGCCGAACTCGTCACACTCGCGCCGCCGTTTGCTGGATTTGACGAGGGTTGTGTTTTGTGTATTGTGGCGGCGGATGCAGCTGCCGGTACGCCGCTCAAAGGGTTCGTGGCCGAATTGGCGGTACCGGTGAGCGCCGCCGCATTCGTTGGTGCCGGAGGATTCGTCTGCAGCGGCGCATTGCCTTTGGTTTGCGACGGTGAACTCTCTCCAGGAAGGGAGACGACGGAAGCTTGCACATTCGACGCCGGCGCCGCACCGGCATTGCCACCAGCAGACTGCGGGCGCATATACCACCAGCCACCGCCAGCAAGCAGCAGGAGACCGGCTACAATCGCCCCGATCAGAATGCCTTTGCTCGAACTGCTGGAGTCGCTTTCCTCTGCACTTCTCTCCTCGTCAAACAGAAGTGGGTCGCCGAAAGTTTGCAGCGGCAGCTCGGCCACGCGGTCTTGCTCTGTTTCTAAAGCCGTGACGGTCTCCACGGAAGTTTCTTCGACCTTAGGCTGTTCCCCGAAGCGCTTTGTTTTTTCCCTTTCGGTCAGCTCCTCGGTAGAACCGGGTGCGGCGGCGTTGCGGGCCAGCGGCTCAAGCCAAGCCGGAATTTTCAGTCCTTCCTCATCGAGGGGGTGTTTCGTTGGCACGCGATCAAGTTTTTCCGGCGCAACGAGCTTGCCGGGCACGGGTTCCGGCACATGAGTGTTGGGCATTTCCAAAACTTTTGCGGCGCTCTCCGCAAGTTCTTTTTGCTTGGCCACGGGGGGCGGGTGCGGAACCGCAGAAGACCCGGCAGGAGCGCCGACCGTCGACGCCTGCGGCGGATGCACAGCGGACGGTGTGACAGGCTTTAGGTCGAATACTACAGGCGAATTTTTCGTATTGACTGTGGAGGGCGCTGCGGGAGCCTCCAGCGGCTCAAGAAAGGAAGCCTGCACTTCCGACGTGCGCGGCGGCGAATCAAAAAGGGTAAACGCCGGCGGGACGGGATTTGCGGGTGCGGAGTTCACAGCGAATTCCAGAGTGGTGGGCACCGGCGCAGCAGGCACAACCGGAATTACCGGTGCAACTGCCGCTGCCGAGGCCAGCCTTGGTGGACCTCCTGGATCGAAGGACTTAGAGAGGGCGGAGGAGAGCGGCGCGACGGGCTGCCGTGCAGCGGGCTCTGCCACTTTCGATACTGGGGGAATCTGGGCCACCGCTGCCCTGGGAATCACAGATTTTGCTTCCGAGAATTTTAGCTCACCCTCTTTCGCCGCAGGCGCTGCAACATTGAGCGCAACCGGCCGCGGGACCGCAGGCGAGCCGGCAGAGGACGAACTGACCGGCGCAGGCGCCCCGGGCTGCGACGCGGAACTGATGCGGTCACCCGGAAAACGCATGCCCCAGAAGCCAACCACGGACTCCGTGAATTCGAGCTCAACATACCCGCTCACGCTGCGGTAGTTTTTGGACTTGACGACCTGGCAGACAACTTCTTTCTTGGTTTTTTCGTTGGTGAGAAAAAGCAATTGCCCCGGAGCAACGGAAGAAGAAAGACGGATGACAGCGCCGTTGCCGAAAACGAGAACGGTCTTGGTGGTCTCGGAGAAAGGCTCGCGCTTGTCGCTGCCCTCGACGGTGCGGGCACCGTTGATCGTGACCGGCACTTCGAGCGCAACGGGCTGTTGCTTAATGGCCGAATCACCTGGCAGTGCGGAAGTTGACGCGGGGCCCTGCGCCGTTTCTGGCCTTACAGTTGAGACTTCATTGTCTTTGATGGTAGGAAGCATAGCGTACACACTCGCGAAGGATTTTCTTATTCGCCCTGCCCCAGACAGGTTTCCTCACGAACATCTATATGTTCTGCCTCTAGGAGGGGGCCCAGCCATAGTACCAAGGTACTGCCGTGGAAACACCTGTCCGAAAGGACAGGTCAAGATTTCGCCCGTGGCCAGGCGTTGCGGGCGGCGGCTCGAAACAGACGCGGAAAGAAAGGGAAAAGCTGCAACTGCTATCGCAGAAGAGGAGGCTCGAAGCGCTGGTCAACTTCGACCTGATAGCCGGTGACGAGTTTGTTGGTTTCGTTGGCCATGCCGATGATGGCTTGGAGTTCCTTGAACATAGCGTCGGTCATTCCTTTGCCGAAGGCGGAAGCGGTGTGCGAAGCGATGCAGTAGTTGCAGTTGTTGGTGACGCTGACAGCGATGTAAATCAGTTCTTTGGTTAGCGGATCGAGCGCGCCCGGCCCCATGATCTGCTTCAGACTTTCCCAGGTGCGTTTTAGCAAGGCGAGATCGTGCGCGATGGCCTTCCAGAAGTTGTTAATCCAATCGATTTTGCGCGTGGCCATGATGTCGTCGTAAACCGCGCGCACCTCCGGGCTTGCGTCTTTGTATTCGATCAGTGGGAATGTAGCCATGAAGACCTCCAAGACGAATTGGAAAACTACCGTTGATGAAGTTATCAGCAATTGGAAGGAACGGCCACGGCGGGAGCCCTGAATTGGTCTTCTTGCGCGGAATGAGACACCTGCAACAGAGTGTGGAATTCCAGGGCTTAAGGCCGCCTACACTATTTCGGGCGCGGGCGGAGAATGAAATTTTTGGTTTCGTCGAATAAAATTCATAGTACTTGACACATGCGCGAAGTGCGGGTTAAATCTTAAGCACAACAGCCATACATATTGGTCTGGCAATACTGTCGAGTGTTTGACACAAAAGGGCGAGCTGGTCGGGGGGCTTGTCCTGGTATTCAAAAACAGGTATTGAACTTTCAATAGAATTGAAAATTTCACGGAGAAGCTCGCCGGTGATTTTTTTCGTTCTTCAAAGCGTGCTGCCAAAAGTGGCCCGTGAGTATTTTTTGATCTCGATGAAGAGGGGTGTTGATCATATGAAGCGCCTAGTTTTGGCAATTCTTGTTGTATCGTCGCTCGCGGTGGCAGCAAACGCGCAGACGTTCCGTGGCGCGATCAATGGAACGGTAACGGATCCTTCCGGGGCGTTGGTTCCCAATGCTGCCGTGAAGGCCACGGAAAGCGCCACGGGAATTGACCACAACACAGTTACGACCAGTGAGGGTCAGTTCTCCTTCCAGGATATTCCGCTGGGATTCTATAAGGTCACGGTTACGGCATCTGGCTTCCCCGTGTACACGGTGGACAAGGTCGAAGTCGTCGCCGGTACGATCTACACGTTAGCAGTCAAACTTTCCCTGGCTCAATCTACCACCACGGTAGAAGTGTCCGCCGCGGCGCTGACCCTGGACACCACGACGCAAACCCAGAACATGACGATTGCTTCTGACGTCGTGCAGGATGTTCCCTTGAACGGGCGCGACTTCACGCAATTGGTCGCGACTGCGCCGGGTTACGGTGGCTACTCCGTGGGCGGCTTCGGTTCGCTCAACGGGACGCGCCCCAATCAGATGAACTGGCAGATTGACGGCGTGGACAACAACGACTTCTGGCACAACATCCCGGCGGTCAACCAAGGCGGCGTTTCGGGCATCGCTGGCGTGGTGCTGCCGATCGATTCGATTGAAGAATTCTCGTCGCAGACGCAGTCTGGCGCGGAGGCTGGACGCAATGCGGGTGGTACGGTAAACCTGGTCACCAAGTCCGGGGGCAACACGCTTCACGGT
>QHZC01000614.1:0-825 GCA_003224515.1 Acidobacteriota bacterium | reverse complement strand
AAGGCGCCGCCGCTGCGCAACCAAAACTATGGGTTTCAGGTGAATGGTCCCATTCGCAAGGACAAGGCGTTCTACCTGGCTTCCTTTGAGAAGCAGCAGTACATCATTGGCCTCTCAGGCGTGGCCACCGAGCCTTCGGATGCTTGGGTCACCGCCGCCTTGAATCAGTTGAGCGCCGCCGGAATTCCCGAGAGTTCAGTTTCTGCAACCCTAATCGGCCCGAGCGGCTTTTGGCCGAGGTCTGGAAGTGGCAACATTGCCGGTCTTCCCGCAGTACCCAACAATTTTTTCAGCCCTATCGCCTCCATCGGCCACAGTTACAATGGCGTGGCGAAGGTCGACTACAACTTCAACGATAAACACCGTCTGTCACTCCGCTGGTTCGGGGGACAAGGCGACCAGACTGCGCCGCTCGGCGGAAGCCCCGCGCTGGGAACGGCGAGCTCGAATTTGAAGTACTACTTCGAAGACGCCCCCATCCACGTGTTCAACTATTCGCTCACGTTGAATTCCGTACTTACACCGCGATTGACCAACCAGGTGCTCGTTGGCGCCAACTACTTCAACCAAACTTTCAGCGACTTCAACAACAGTTTCGATACGAAAGCTATGGGTTTGTTCCTGAGCCCCGCTGCGACAATCAACGGGAAGCCCATTCACGGCGCTCCCAACATCGTGATCGGGAACTTTGAACAGATCGGTCTGACGCCACCGGAAGGCCGCAGTGACCTCACCTGGCACGCGACCGATATCGTCTCCTACAACAGGGGAGCGCACCAGTTTCGCTTCGGAGGTGAAGTTCGCCAGGCGCACGTGAATGAGTTC
>QHZC01000116.1:8442-17826 GCA_003224515.1 Acidobacteriota bacterium | reverse complement strand
TAGCTGAGGCCGCCGCGGTAAATCAGGTCGACGATGAGCTTAAGCTCGTGGAGGCACTCGAAATAGGCGACCTCCGGCTGATAGCCCGCTTCTGTGAGCGTCTCGAATCCCGCTTTGATCAATTCACTGACGCCGCCGCAGAGCACTGCCTGCTCACCAAAGAGGTCGGTTTCGGTTTCTTCGGTAAAAGTGGTCTCCAGAACGCCGGCGCGCGTGCAGCCAAGTCCTTTGGCGTAAGCGAGGGCAAGCGCTCTAGCGGTACCACTGGCATCCTGCTCGACCGCCAGGAGGGCGGGTGTTCCGCCGCCTTCGGTGAAGACTTCGCGAACGCGGTGGCCAGGGGCCTTTGGAGCGATCATGGAGACGTCGACGGCGGCGGGCGGTTTGATCGTGCCGAAACGGATGTTGAAGCCGTGCGCGAACATCAGAGTCTTGCCGGGCTTGAGATTTGGCTCAATGGCACCACGATATAACTTGGGCTGTTTGGTATCAGGAGCGAGAATCATGATGACGTCGGCCCAGGCAGCGGCTTCTGCGGGCGTGTTGACGCTCAGGCCTGCCTTTTCCGCTTTGGCGCGTGAGGCGCTCCCTTCGTGGAGGCCGACGCGGACGGAGACGCCGCTATCGCGCAGATTGAGTGCGTGCGCATGACCCTGTGAGCCGTAGCCAATGATGGCGACTTTCTTTGCCTGGATCAGTGAAAGGTCCGCGGAATTGTCGTAGTAGAGATTTGCCATTCTTTTCCTCTCGCCGGCCGCCATGCAGCCGAACATTCGCTTCGATGGCGCGGGATTATTTTAAGGACGCCCGCGTTTGGCGTCCGAATATTCGTAGCTTCGTTCCAAGAGCAATCACTTTGCGTTTGAGCCGGTGGATTCGAGTTGGGAGCCCGAGGATTCCGAAACCGGCGGTTGCAGCAAATCGCCGCCGCGAGTCATGGAAATCCGGCCGGTGCGGGCCATTTCAAGCACCCCGAAGGGCCGAAGTACCTCGAGCAAGCCATCGATCTTATCGACGGTGCCCGAGACTTCGATGATGAGCGATTCCGGAGCGACGTCAACGACACGCGCGCGGAAAACCTTGATCAATTCCATTAGGTGAGGACGATTCTGCTGATCGGCGGAGACTTTGATCAAGGCCAGGTCTCGCTCGAGAAGCGCACGAGTCGAGATATTTTCCGCAAGGAGCACATCGACGAGCTTTTCGAGGCTGGCTTCGAGGCGATGCGCACCTCTTTCATCGGTATGCGCCACGATGGTCATGCGGGCGATTTCTTCATTCTCCGTCGGCCCGACCGTGAGCGAATCGATATTGATGGCCAGCCGCCGCGCAAGGGAAGAGACGCGGTTGAGGACGCCGGGTTTGTTTTCGACATAGGCGACAAGTGTTTGCACGGTTTTCTCGGTTTCTCCTACGGTTCGGTCGCAGTTTCGACGAGTGGATTGTTCGGGCGGCGAATCATATCGCTTAGGGAAGCGCCCGCGGCAACCATGGGATAGACGGAATCTTCCTGTTCGACGCGGAAGTCGATCAGCACGGTTTCTGCCGATTCGCGCGCAGAGCGGATCGTGGGAACCACTTCAGCGCGCTTGGTGATGCGCTCGCCGCGAATGCCGAAGGCATTGGCCAGGGCGGCAAAATCCGGCGCCACGAGCGGTGTCGCGACGTAGCGTTTGTCGTAGAAAAACTCCTGCCACTGGCGGACCATGCCGAGATAGCCGTTGTTGATGATAGCGATCTTGATGTTGATTTTTTCCTGCACGATGGTAGCCAGTTCGCTCATGGTCATCTGGAATCCGCCGTCGCCCACGACGACCCAGACTTCGGAATCGGGCTTCGCAAATTTTGCGCCGATGGCGGCTGGAAGGGCAAAACCCATTGTCCCGAGTCCGCCGGAAGTGATCAGTGTGCGAGGGCGATTGTGGTGGTAGTACTGTGCTTCCCACATCTGATGCTGACCGACGTCGGTGACGATGATGGCTTCGCCTTGGGTTTCCTTCCAAAGGTCGTTGATGACATGGGCTGCGTAAAGGTGCCCACTATCCGGCAGACTCTGAATGTCGCGCACCGCCGAGTCGCCTTTCAACTCGGTGATATGGTGAATCCATGCAGAATGATCGCGCGGTCGATCTCGATGTGGATCTTTCGGGCGCTCTTCGCGTAAGTGCGCAGGTCGCCGGTGACGCGATCGTCAAAACGCATGCCGACGGCAATGAGGAGGTCGGCTTCCTGGATGGCGTTGTTGACCCAGGCTTCGCCGTGCATACCCATCATGCCGAGGTTGAGGGGGTTATCGGTAGGGAAGCAGCCGATGCCGAGGAGCGTCATGGCGACAGGATAATTGCCGGCGCGGACGAACTGCTCAAAGGCACGCATCGCACCAGAAACCATGATGCCATGGCCGGCGAGAATGATGGGGCGTTTGGCGGTGTTCAGCATCTCGACAGCGCGGTCGAATTCGGCCTGATCGTGATTGTTGCGTCGGCGTTTGGGCGGAAGTTTTGGCGCCTATGCTTCCCAGTTGAATTCTGCGGAAGCTTGTTGCGCGTCTTTTGTGATGTCGACAAGGACAGGGCCGGGACGTCCGCCATTGGCAATCAGGAAGGCTTCGCGGAGGGTGCGCGCAATGTCCTCGGCTTTGGTGACCACCACGTTGTGCTTGGTGATGGGCATGGTGATTCCTGTGATGTCGATCTCTTGAAACGCGTCGGAGCCCAGTACCTTGCTGCTAACTTGGCCGGTTATGCAAACGACCGGAGAAGAGTCCAGCATCGCCGTGGCGATGCCGGTAACCATATTGGTCGCGCCTGGACCAGATGTAGCCATGGCCACGCCGATCCCACCACTGGCACGGGCGTAGCCATCGGCCATGTGTGTGGCACCTTGTTCGTGCCGCACGAGGACGTGGTGCAGCTTCGATTTACCGAGCGCGTCATAGACCGGAAGTATGGCGCCGCCGGGATAGCCGAAGATCTCGCGCACGCCGAGACGCGTGAGCGATTCGCAAAGAATGTCCGCACCGCTGAGCTTCATAGCGTCCTCGCGTTCAAGACTGGTTGAGCAGTTTCCGAAAAGGAGGCAGGCAGGGCGGTGACTGCTCCGAGAGAAGCAGAAGAAACCAGCAAGGCGTACTTGGCCATGACACCGCTTAGGTAGCGCGGTCGAGGCGGCTTCCAGGTGGCGAGACGCTTCTGGATGTCTGCAGCGCTGAGTTCGACATTCAATTGCCTGTTGGGAATGTCGAACACGATGATGTCGCCGTCCGCGACTGCCGCTATCGGGCCGCCGTTGGCGGCTTCGGGCGCGACATGCCCAGCCATGAGCCCATGGGTAGCGCCGGAGAAACGGCCGTCGGTGAGGAGAGCGACGGCATCGCCGAGACCAGCGCCTACCAGAGCCGCGGTAACAGCGAGCATTTCACGCATGCCCGGGCCACCCTTCGGGCCCTCGTAACGAATGACGATTACCTCCCCAGCCTTGATGATGCTTTTTTCGACGGCGATGAAGGCCGCTTCTTCGTTGTCAAACACGCGCGCCGGGCCGCGGAAATTCTGCAGATTGTGGCCGGCAACCTTTACGACACAACCTTCCGGAGCGAGATTTCCTTTTAAGATGACCAGCCCGCCAGTCGGCTTGAGAGGCGCGTCGAGCTTGCGGACAACTTGCTGCGCGGGCGCTTCCTTGGCAGCGGCCGCCTCTTCGGCGAGAGTGCGTCCGGTAACGGTGATGGAACTGCTGCGTAGAGATCGGTTGCGACAAAACGTCCTCCCGGTTTGAGATCTGCCAGAATGGGAACGAGCGAGCTGATGCGATCGAAATCGTCGATAGAGAGCGAGATCTTCGCTTCGTTGGCAATAGCCAGCAAATGCAGCACAGCATTCGTCGAGCCGCCGGTTGCGGCGACACCGGCGATGGCATTCTCGATCGACGTCTTGGTGACGATTTTCGAGGGCGTGACATCGCGGCGCAGAAGATCAAGGACCAACTCGCCCGCACGATACCCGGCGTTTGCTTTGTCAGCATTCGTCGCGGGAACGCTGGAGAGTCCCATGGGTGCAATCCCGAGAAACTCGCAGACCAATGCCATGGTGTTCGCGGTGAATTGTCCGCCGCAGGCGCCCGCCCCAGGACACGCCGCGCCTTCGAGGGACCTGAGCTGAGCGTCGGTCATTCCCCCGCGCGCGTGTTTGCCGATAGCTTCGTAGACATCCTGTATCGTGACGGAGTGACCTTCGAACTGGCCTGGCGCGATGGAGCCGCCATACAGAATAAGTCCGGGAATATTGAGACGCACCAAGGCCATCACGCCCCCGGGAATCGTTTTGTCGCAGCCGACCAGAACAATCAAAGCATCGAAGAGATTCCCTCGCGCAACAAGCTCGATCGAATCGGCGATGACTTCGCGGCTGACCAAGGACGTGCGCATGCCTTCCGTGCCCATGGTGATGCCATCGGAGATAGAGACGGTGTTGAACTCCAGAGGAGTTCCCCCGGCGGCGCGAATACCTTCCTTCACATGCTGCGCGAGTTCACGGAGGTGATAGTTGCAGGGTCCGATCTCGATCCAGGTATTGGCCACGCCGACCAGCGGCTTCTTGAAGTCATCATCTTGGAGGCCGGAGGCGCGAAGCATGGCGCGTGCACCGGCGCGGTGTGCACCTTCGGTTAGAGCCCGGCTGCGCGGTTTAAACAAAGAGTCACTCACTCGAGAGTCCCTTCGATGGTCATCAACTTCTTCCACCCTGAAAATAACAACCCCTGAAAAAATAAGGCCATCATCCGGATCTGGATGATGGCCCCGAAAAGTTTCCGGTGATGCTGAACTAAGCTGCCATCATCCGCCCGTTGTCCCCCTTACGGGAACAGGAATATTTCGTACAACAATTGGGTATACGATTCGGGCCGTCTTTTTATCCTTCGCGAGAATCCAATCGTTCACGATGACGAGGCTAAACATAAGGCTTCGCCATCAAACTAGCAGGATGGAGCGGGGAAGTCAATGAGTCAAATTAATAGTTATGCTAAATCAGATAATTTAAGTTTATGCAGTGGCTTTCGGAGGCTGAAGGCCTTGCGCCTTGTTTGAGCAGCAGCGTGGCTAAAACGTGGAGATGGCGGGCATCTTCCCAGGCGTCTCAACATCTAAGCAATGTACGGTTCGGTTCCCGGAGCAGAAGCGATCCAAGGAGACTACATGGGGATGAGGGAAGGCACTGGTGTGCTGGTCATTGGCGGAGGGCCGGCCGGATTGGCGGCGGCCATCGCTGCGCGAATGAAGGGTTTTGATGTCACCGTCGCGGACGGCGGGAAGCCCCCGATAGACAAAGCTTGTGGCGAAGGCCTGATGCCGAGCACCGTGGCAGCACTGCGCGCGCTAGGCGTGGCGATTTGTCCGGGCGACGGGCAGGTTTTTCGAGGCATCCGCTTCCTGGACGATCGGACCTCGGTGGAGGCTAGCTTTTCGGGCGCTAGCGCCTTTGGCGTGCGTCGAACAGTCCTCCACCAGAAGATGGTGGAACGGGCGCAAGAGTGCGGAATCACTCTCGAATGGAACACACCCGTCGCCGGCTTGTGCAGGGATGGCGCCATCCTTGGCGCTACGGTAGTGAAGGCGAGATGGATCATTGGTGCAGATGGAATCCACTCCCGCGTGAGGCGTTGGACCGGCTTGGATGCGAAAATGCGGCAAGAGATGCGATTCGCGCAGAGACGACACTATCGAGTGAAAGCGTGGACCAATTGCATGGAAATTCATTGGGGCCAAAAGGCGCAGGCATACGTCACCCCACTCAGGGACAACGAGACATGCGTCGCCCTGATTTCGCGCGATCCGCGAATGCGCCTTGAGAACGCCTGGCGGGAGCTTCCGAAGTTAACCGGCTATTTATGCCACGCGGAACCATGCAGCGCGGAACGAGGCGCCGTGACGGTGACCCGCAGATTGCGCCAGGTCTACCGAGGGAATATTGCATTGACAGGAGACGCGTCCGGAAGTGTTGACGCTATCACCGGAGAAGGACTTTGCTTGAGCTTCCACCAGGCGATGGCGCTCGCCGACTCATTAGAGAAGGGAGAGCTTGAGAGTTACCAACGAGCGCACCGCAAGCTCCGAAGGTGGCCGAATATCGTGGGCCGGCTGTTGCTTTTGCTCGATCAATACCCGCCCTTAAGAAAGCGTGCGCTGCGAGGTTTGTCCGAGGATCCGGAGCTATTCGCGCAACTGCTGGCAGCGCACCTGGGAGAGGCTTCCCCTAGATTTCTGGCGTCCGCGAGTTTGCGCCTCGGTTGGCAATTTCTAACCGCGTGAATTGAGAGGGTGAAAGATGAATTGGTCACGAAGCCGCCTGGCAGCGGTCTTCTATTTGCTGGTAGCGGCCCCGGTGACGCTGTTGGTGCTGAGCGCTTTGCCGCAGCACGCTGCACCGCAGCCCCCGGCCAGTGAAATTGTTCTCGGGATCGATCCAGCTCAAAGCAAGGTGCACTGGGCGCTCGGGAGCACGGTCCACACGGTCCACGGATTCTTTGCATTCAAGAAGGGAAATCTGCATCTGGACACTTCGACGGGAAAAGCCAACGGCGAGATCGTCGTGGACGCGACAAGCGGGAATAGCGGCAACGATTCACGCGATAAGAAAATGCACAAGGAGGTTCTCGAGAGCGGGCAATACGCGGAAGTCGTTTTTCGACCAGACCGCGTGGAAGGGAAAATTACGCCGCAGGGGACATTTGCCGTTCAGGTGCACGGACTTTTTGTTTTGCATGGCCACGAACATGAACTGACCGTGCCTGTCAAAGCGGAACTTGCCGGAGATCATTGGGCGGGCAGCGCGAAGTTCAGCATTCCTTTCATCGATTGGGGCCTCAAGAATCCGGGCAACTTCTTCCTCAAGGTGAACCACGCGGTAGAGATCGAACTTGAATTGAAAGGCAGTCTCGAAAACCCCGTGGCGCAGTAGTTCAGATTCTTGACAATATAAACGTCCACCGCGGGAGATTCGCGTAGGAAGCGGTGAACTGCCTATGGGCATAGATAGCCGTGGCAATCATGAATCGCGGCACGGCCGAAAATCACCTGGTTGATATGTTTCGGGCAAATTCGGGCACACTATCGGCAACGCTTCGGCCTTTTAGTTGGACCACCTGAGCGCCGAGACTTTTCCCGAAACGCAGATTGGCATTGAGGGCGTTCTGGTTTGGTTCTTTCAGGCCAAACTCGTGGTCCGCGTGAACCACGTAGGGCTCGGCTTGCATGCGGCGGGCCATGCGGATCCCTCGCGCGATCAGGTACTGTCCCGAAGGATTTGACGAGATACAGACGGCAATGCGCTCCCGCACCGCCCAGTTTTTCCGGATGTCCTCCCCCCGCTAACCATTGCTTTAACAAGAGGCCGAACGAAGCGAGAGCCTGGCCTAAACCGGGAGACGAAGCAGGGCCTGGCAGCCGCGCGCATCGGAGCGGTTCCTGAGCGTTAACTCGCCACCGTGAGCTTCGGCGATCTGGCGACTAAGTACCAAACCAATACCGGATCCGCCCGGCTTAGTTGTAAAGAAGGGAACGAATAGGTTCGAAGTATTGGGAAGGCCGGGGCCCTCGTCGATAACCCAGACGTCGAGTTGTGAGCCTTGCCGGGACCAGCCAACTTGAACCGAGCCACCTGTTTCGAGCGTCGCATCTGCGGCATTGCGAACCAGGTTGATCAGCAACTGCTCCAGTTGATCGGCGTCGGCCGAAATGACCACGTTGGGGCCTTTCAAGAGGCTGACTTTCACCCGGGTCTCGAGCTTTATGGTCCGGCTAACCCATTCCGAGACGTTTACTGACAATAGCTTCGGCTGCGGCAGCCGTGCAAGTTGTGCGTACGCGGCCATAAAGCGCCCAAGTGCCTCTGTGCGAGAGCGAATGATGCCGAGGCCCTGCCGGAGATCATCCAGAATCGAAGCGGACGCTTCACTCTGCAATTCGGAAGATTTAGCGGCGCTCAGCAGCCCGCTCTCCAGACCCTGAGCGACGGACTGAATGGGGGCGAGAGAGTTGTTCAATTCATGCCCAAGAACGCGAATGAGCCGCTGCCACGCTTTACGCTCTTCGTCACGGAGCGTGCGGCTCAGATCGCTCAGGACAACAAGGTGGTGAGGCAAGCCTCCCTGACGGAACGTCCCGCGACGCAGCCCCCAGCGGCCGGAGCCTCCCGGAAAGGCCAGCTCCATGGTGTGCGCGGTTTCGCCTTCCAGGCAAGCTCCGAGTCCCAGTTCTTCCGCCGTAAATCCCAGCAGGCGACCTTCAGGACGGCCCAATAAGCGTTCGCCCGCGCGATTGACCAATCGCAGCTTCGTGCTGTTGTCGAAGGTGAAGATAGCAAGGTCAATCTCCTCCATCACGGTCCTCAGGAGGGCAGTGGCTTCCAGGGCGCCCAAGCGCTGCTGCCGAAGGACTTCACTGAGCGCATTGACTTCAATCATCACTTCACCCATGGCATCGTCGCTTCGTGCCCCGCGTGCGCGCAGCGAAAAGTCTTCTTCGCGCAAGGCGGCCAAAAGATTCGAAAGTGTTTGCAGTGAAAAAACAACGCGATGCCGCAGGGAGGAAGCGAATCCCAGCCAGAGAGAAAGGATGAGAAAGGCAAGTGTCCAGACGGCGCCGGAAGAATAACTTCCATGCCACAAGAGAATCATGGCGATCAGCGATCCTGGGAAACCCGCCGCTAGCGCGAGAAGCTGGATGCGGCGCTCATAGGTCAATCGCGTCATTCCAGTCCATGTTTTTGCAGCCGGCGATACATGGCGCTGCGGCTCAATCCCAGAGCTTTGGCCGCCTGGCTCGAGTGTGCGCTGGATGAGATACCGCTCAACTTCGTCGAGGCTCATTTCCTCCAGCTTGGCCGCGCCGCCAGAAGCCTGCGCGCGCAAACCGAGGTCTGCCGCGCGGACGGAAGGGCCAGGCGAGAGGAGCACGCCGCGTTCCACGGCATGATCGAGTTCGCGAACATTGCCCGGCCAGGCATGCTCATGTAGAGCCTTGATGGCGGCCTGGTCGAACCCGGAAATGTTTTTGCGATAGCGCTGCGCATAACCATGGAGAAAATGGTACGCCAGGAGATCGACGTCCTCACGGCGGTCTCGCAACGGAGGGATGTGGATCTCAATGGTATTCAAGCGAAAGAGGAGGTCTTGACGGAACCGACCGGCAGCGGCCTCGGCATTCACGTCGGCGTTCGTAGCCGCGAGCACCCTCACGTTGACGCGCCGAGTCGTGGACGAGCCGACCCGCTCGAGATCTCCCGTTTCCAGAACGCGCAAGAGTTTGGCCTGCAGGTTGAGTGGAACGTTGGCAATTTCGTCCAGGAACAAGGTGCTGCTATCGGCGAGTTCGAATCGCCCGACGCG
>QHZC01000116.1:0-8277 GCA_003224515.1 Acidobacteriota bacterium | reverse complement strand
GATTCGGCGCGCAGGATGCGGTTTTCGGCTTCGAGACGCGATGCCTGCCTCAGTGCCTGCCGCAAATCGATTTGCGTGCGCAGAATGGCGAGCAGACGCGTATTTTCCCAGGGCTTTTGGACAAAGTCACGTGCACCGCGGCGCATGGCCTCCACGGCCACTTCGATGCTGCTCCATGCGGTCATGACGATAACAGGCAGCGTGCTATCGAGCATTTGGATGCGAGTGAGCAGGTCGAGTCCCTCCTGGCCCGAGGTCGTGTCGCGCGCGTAGTTGAGGTCCATCAGTACAGCGTCAAATTCCCGAGATTCGATGGCGCCCAGAGCCTCGGCCGGAGAGGCCACGCCCTGCGTTTCGTACCCCTCACGCTTTAAGAGCAGGCGCAGAGCATCACGGATGTCCGCCTGATCGTCAGCCAAAAGAACTCGATAAGCATGCGGGTTGGTGGTCTTCATTCGAATGTGTTTGTGAAGTTTAACTTACCGCCGTTTTCCAGGCACGGTGAGAACGGCCTTGCCGTCAGCGAGCACCTGCTCAAGCGGGTTGTGCCGCGCCGACGTGTGCGCCGGCTGTGCGACTCCCGTAGGCGGCATTTCTCTCTGAGTGTGTGACCTGGATGATTGTTGTACCGGCGCCATTCAGTTTCTTGAAGAGCTGCATGATCTCTTCGCCTTGTGCGGAATGGAGGTTCCCAGTCGGCTCATCGGCGAGAATCAACTTCGGACTAAGAATCACCGCGCGGGCCACTCCCACAAGTTGTTGTTGGCCGCCGGAGAGCTGGTTCGGGAAAAGATCTTTCTTGCCAACAATGTGGAATCGGTCGAGAGCGTCGCAAACCAGGCTAACACGCTCTTTGTGCGGCACGTTCTTGTAGGAGAGCGGGACCTCCAGATTTTCGAAAACGGTCAGATTGTCGATGAGGTGATAACTCTGAAACACAAAGCCAATGTTCGCTTTATGCAGTTCGTTCCGCTTCTTGACGTTGAGCTTGTGGACAGCTTCGCCGAGGAAGTAATAGTCCCCGGTCCATGCGCCATCGAGCATCCCAATGATGCTCAGCAGCGTGGACTTTCCGGCGCCGGAAGGGCCCATGATGGTGACAAATTCGCCGGGTTGAATATCTAGATTGATTCTGCGCAACAGATAAAATTTATTCGGACCGGCCTCGACAACTTTTTCCAGATTTCGCAGTTGAATCAAAGGTTCCACATCGGCTCCTTGCGGTTGGAACGCTGAATCACGTCTCTATCATAGCGCATGTTCTTCCGGCACAACTTCTGTCCTATTCCCGATAAATAGCCGTAACCCTTTACTTTCAACGGGTATGTTGCGGCTATTTCATGGTTCGCTTGTGGCTCGAAAGAGCCACGAGCTATTCGTAACCTACGGCGATGATCGGGTCCACGCGAATCGCGCGCCGAGTGCAGTTGCTCGCGCGACACACCCGGCTTCAGCCTAGCGATGACACTGATGTTTTCCCCGCTGCCTGCGGTCCTCGCCACCAGCGCCAGCGGAATCCACACTTCCGCCCGGACACCTGGATTCAGATCAGGATTGGCGCGCGGATCAAAGCCAGCGGGCATCACCCCGATCACCGTGTAAGCATCCCCATTGAGCAGAACCTTTTGGCCAATCGCTCCCTGTTCCCCGCCGAGGCGGCGCATCCATAGAGAATGACTCAGTATGGCAACGCGCTGTCCATCGTCTCGATCTTCTTCAGGGAGAGACTCGCGGCCCAGCGCGGGGTGAACACCAAGTACTTGGAAGTATTCGGCTGAAACAGGCACACCACGGACATGCTCAGCTTCATTCCCGGTAGTGAGATTGAAGCCAACGTCGGTGTAGCCCGCGATATGTTCGAAAAGTTTGCCGTACTTCCGCAGAAGCTCCAACTGCTTCGCGGTCACATTAATCTCATCGGATTGTGCTTGATACGTTTCGGCGAGCTGAACAATACGGTCGGGCTCAGGGAAGGGAAGCGGGCGCAGCAGCCCTCCGTACACAACTGTAAAAATTGCAGTGTTGGTGCCGATACCGAGGGCCAGTGTCAAAACGCCGATGGCGGTGAACCCGGGACTTTTTGCCAACATCCGCGCGGTGTACCGCAGGTCTTGCCAGATCGTGTCCATATTGCGGCTCCCGCAGTCCGCGGGTTTCAAGCTCCGACGCGGGCTTCCTGCGTCTCCTCGACGATGCGGCCGTCGAACAGATGAATGGTGCGCTCGGCGAAATTCGCGTAGCGCTGGTCGTGTGTGACCATGCAAACCGTGGCGCCGTTGCGGTGCAAATCTCGCAGCAGTTCCATTACTGCTTCACCGTTCTTGGAGTCGAGGTTGCCGGTGGGCTCGTCAGCCATCAGAATCAACGGATCCCCGACGAGCGCTCGTGCCACGGCTACGCGCTGTTGTTGACCGCCGGAGAGTTGCGAGGGATAGTGTCGGAGTCGATGGGCCATGCCGACGCGTTCAAGCGCATGCTGCACCTTCTGCTTCCGCTCCGCAGCGCTTGTGCCGCGATATGTCAACGGCAGCTCCACGTTTTCATAGACCGTCAGGTCGCCGATCAGATTGAACGCCTGAAAAATAAATCCAATCTCCCGGTTGCGGATTCGCGTGCGCTCGCTGATCGAGAGATTCGCGACCGGCTGCCCGTTGAGCGTATACTCGCCGCCCGTTGGGGAATCGAGAAGCCCGAGAATCGAAAGCAATGTAGACTTCCCGCAGCCCGAAGGCCCGGCGATCGAGATGTATTGCCCCTTCTTGATCTCCAGGTGAATCTCGGACAAAGCATGCGTCTCGACCTCATCGGTATAGAACACTTTCTTCACGCCTTCCATCTTGATGAGTGTTGCGTTTGAATCCGTCATTTGCACTCCTTCTCAAATTAGATCTCGAAAACTTTTATCACCTGCCCTTGCGCTCACAAAACAAAGTCTAGCTTGCCGCTCGAAGAGCCATGATTTATTCGTACCGCAGCGCCACGATAGGATCGATCCGCGTTGCTCGACGCGACGGAATGTAACCCGCTGCGCCCGCCACGAGGCAGATGATCCCCAGCGATGCCGCATATAAGGGAACGTCGCCGGCTTGCACTCCGTACAGCAGTGACTCGCTCAGCCGCGCCAGCCCGTATGACAATGGCAATCCCACCACTGCGCCCGCCAGCACCATCCACCCAACTTCCTTGAACACCAGCCCTCTTACGTGTCCGGCCGCGGCCCCCAGCGCCACTCGAATTCCAATTTCCCGCGTGCGCTGCGCGACGAGATACGCCAGCACCCCATAAATCCCCAGCGCCGCTAGCAACGCTGCCAACCCGCCGAACGCCGCTGCAAGCCCCGCGATCACGCGCTCCGCAAATAAATCTTCATCCACGACGCGCTTGACCGTCTTCAGGTCGTAGACCGGCAAATTCGCGTCCGCTCCCCGAACCGTTTCCCGCAGGGCCTTTGCCATCAACAGGGGTTCTTGTTGGCTCCGGATGTAGAAACTCATTCCGAAGAGTTTTCCAAACTGCGAATAGGGCCGATAGAAATACGGCCGATCAGCATCCCGGACGTGTCCCTCTTTTGCATTCTTCACCACACCAACAATCTCGATGTTTGGCTTGACATCATTTCCCCCGCCCAGCGCAAAGTGCACGCCGATCGGATTCCTGTTCGCAAAGAACTCTTTTGCCATGGCTTCATTGATGATCGCCACTTTCGTGCTCGCCGCGGTGTCTCCGGCGTTGAATTCGCGCCCCGAAAGCAACGGGATCCGCAAGGTGGAAAAATAGTTCGCCCATGTCCGTTCCGGTTAGCACCGCAATCTGCGACGACCCCACTCCTAGTACTCCCGGAAGCGCCGTCAGCCGCTCCCTCAAGTCGTCGACAAGGGCCACTGTTCTCGCCTGGTCATATCCGCTCAATTGCGGCGAAATCGAAAACGTGATCAAGTTCTCCGTGCTCAATCCCAGGTTTTGCTTCCGCAAGTTCCACAAAGTCCGAGAAAACAGAGCCCCACCCGTCAACAACAGCAGCGTGAACGCCACCTGTCCCGCCACGAGGAACTTGCGAAATCGCACGTGACCGGGCCCCGCGGATGTCGTCGATCCTTGATCTTTCAGCATCTGCGAGACCCCGGTTCGCGTCGCGCGCCACGCTGGGATCAGTCCGAAAAGCACCGCCGATATCGCCGTCGCTGACGCCGCAAACCCCAATACAGTTCCATCCACCTGTGCTGTGATTCCTTGTACCCCTGCTTCAGAAACGACGGCTGGCGTCAAAATGTTCATTATCCAGGCGCCCAAAATCAGCCCCAGAACCCCACCGCCCAGTGCGCAGAGGAAGCTTTCCACCAGCAGTTGCCGCATCATCCGCCCCGACGTGGCTCCCAGGGCCGAACGGATCGCAAACTCGCGCTGCCGTGCAGCCGCCTTGGCCAGCAACAAATTGGCCACGTTGGTGCATGCGATCAGCAGCACCAACGCCACCATGGCAAACAGCACCGTCAGCGCTGGTCCCGAGTCTCTCTGAACCGTGGTCCTCCCCTGCGCCCCAGGATGCAGCACGATCCTCTTGCTCAGAAATTCCTGCCTGTCTTTTCCCCCTGTGCGCAGGTGAAGGGTTGCAGCCTGCTGTTCGAGAAGCCCCGGGTAATCAACGTTAATCCCCGCCTGCGCCTGCTCCATAGACACGCCCGGCTTCCGCCGCGCCAACACTGCCAAAAACGAATCATTCCAGTCGTCCAGTCCATTCCGGATCGGGGTCATCTGCCCCTTCATGGTCATAGGCACAAACACGTCCGGTGTCTGTCCCACTTGGATGCCGCTGAATCCTGCTTGCGCAACCCCGATTACCGTCATTTCCGTGTTGTTCACCAGAATCGTCTGATTCAGCACTCCCGTATCCCCGCCAAAATGCCGCGCCCAATAGGCATGGCTCAGGACCAGGACGGGGTGGGCGCCTTGGACATCGTCATTAGCAGGTGACAGCACTCGGCCGAGGGCCGGCCGCACGCCCAGCACCTCGAAATAATTCCCAGTTACGAGTTCACCGGAACCACGGTCGGTCTGCCCATGACTCGCGATGCTCGCAGCAAATTCATTTCGTGCGAGGACCCCGTCAAAAACCGCTGCATTTTTTGCCAGCCCCTTGTACAACAGGTAGGAAAAAATCTCCGAATCGTCGCCATCACTCCAGACATGCCCATGTTTTGGACCGGGCGACTTCAGCACCACTAACTCTTCAGGATGGTGCACGGGCAAACGGCGCAACATAACTTGATTGAGCAGGGAAAAAATGGCGGTATTCGCGCCGATACCCAGGGCCAGCGTGAGGATCGCGATCAGTGTAAATCCTGGATTCTTGGCCAGCATCCGCAGGCCGTAGCGCACGTCCTCGAAGAGCGTGTGCATCTCTACCATCCTCCGCCGGGCACCCCTCGCGATTTCTCAACGGGCGCAGAAATCGGGAATCCTGAATTCCGAAACGTCTTCGAAGGGCACCATTACTTCAAGCGCACCCGGTCAAAGTTGTCCCACGCGGACATGTCAGACAAAATCACCTTGTCTCCGACCTTCAGCCCATCCAAAATCTCGACCGTGTTCACCGAGCTTCGTCCCAACTTTACATTGACGCGCGTAGCCTCGGATCCGTCTTCAGTGACCTTAAAAATTCCGATCGTGCTGTTCTCCTGCCCGTGCACCGGGCGCCCCACGTAAAGCACGTCCCTTATATTCGAGATCTCCACAGTTCCATCCACGCTCAAATCTGGCCTCGCACCATTCGGCAAGGGATCGTTGATGGTCACGTCCACGGTCACCGTGCCGTTCACGACGGAGGGATCGATCCGCGAAACATGCCCGTTCACTATGCCATTCCGCGTGTCAATCGTCGCCTTTTGCCCGATCAGCACATCTTTCGCTTGCGTCTCCGCAATCTTGATTTCCGCTTTCAGTTTCTTCGGATCAGCCACCCGCGCCAGGTTCGTGCCGGGCGTCACGTGCTGGCCCACTTCCACTGGCACCAACTGCAATACGCCGTTGATGCCCGCGCGGACATGCAGCGCATCCACTTGGCTCTTTTTCAGCTGATAGAGTGCTTTCTGCTCATCGATTTTTGCCTGCTGCGCGGCAAGCCGCGCTTTCGCCGAATCCGCGGCCACTGCGGTTCTTTCGCTCTCCAGCTTTAGGCGAATGGCCAGTTGATCTTCCTTCACTCTGGAGAGATTCCTTATGTGATCAGACCCGATCCCCTCTTTGTATAACTTCTCGTCTACGTCATGCTGGAGGCGAGCCTGCTCGTAATCACTGCGCACGGCGGCCTCGTTGGCCTTCTGGTTCATCAGATCGCTGTCCACCTGTACCTTAAGGTTTGCGTACTCCGCTTCCGCCCCTTTGAGCTGGAATTCTGCGTCCAGCGCCTCTCTCTGAAGCGTTGGGTCGCTCAGTTCCATAATGATGGAATCTGGCTTGACGATGGCCCCGGGGCGCAACACCCAACGGTCTACCCGCGAATCCGTCTGGGCAGCGATCCATCGGATGTCCTCGGGCACCAGAGTTCCCAGGCCACGCCGTTCCACCACCATGGGCCCGCGTTTCACTTCATCCGGCCAGATCGTAGCCCGGTCGACGCTTGGCGCCGCGGGCCGGAGTTTCGAGAGTCCATAGGTTACGCCTCCCAAAAGGAGGAGCGCGACGGCACCGTAAGTGATCCTTCGGATCTTCTTGGCGCGAGCGTTAGATGGTCGTTGGATGTCCATATATATTGATACTTGGTAGAACGCAACTCTCCGGCCCCAGGTTCCCTTTGCTAACTATACTCATTTTCAATGGGTTAGCCAGCCTTCTTTCTCCAAACCCATGCCAAATCGACCGGAAATGGGATTGCGTGTCCCACCTCCGAACAAGCCCTCCACACTTTCTTGGCCTGTGTAGGGTCGGACTTTACTCTGGCCTGCCTTACTCCTTCCCCTATCCTGCCGATGGCAGCTTCACCCACGCTGAATTCTGTCTCGAAGACTTCGGCACGCCCTCGATAAACTCTACGCCTTCCACTCCCTCCTTCACTCCCGGCACGAGTAGGGAAGAAGCCGCCGGAGCCCGCCCCGCGTTCCGCGCGACGATCTGCTCAGCCAAGTCAGCATACAGTTGCGCAAACGCCTCCAGGTACCCCTCCGGATGCCCCGAAGGGATGCGACTGGCATGCTTCGCCGATGCCGTGGCCCCAGCCCCGGCCCGGCTGATCGTTACCGGAGGCCTCCCATACGGCGTAAACCGCAGATAGTTCGGATTTTCCTGTCCCCACTCCAGTCCGGCCTTCTCTCCGTACACCCGCAACCGAAGATTGTTCTCGTTTCCGGTAGCCACCTGGCTCGCCCACAACATTCCTCGCGCACCGCCTTCAAATCGCAAGAGTACTTGCACGTTGTCGTCGAGCCGGCGTCCCGGCACGAAAATGGAAACGTCCGCGGCCACCTGATCGCAGCGAAGTCCGGTTACAAAACACGCGATGTTGTACGCATGCGTTCCAATATCCCCAAGGGAACCGGCAGGTCCGCTCTGCGCGGGATCAGTGCGCCAAACCGCTTGTTTGTGCCCAGTAGCCTCAACCGGTGTGGTTAGCCAGTCTTGTGCGTACTCCACCTGCACGACGCGAATCCGCCCAAGCTCTCCCGCCTCAATCATCTCCCGCGCTTGCCGCACTAGGGGATAGCCTGTGTAATTATGCGTCAAGCCAAAGATCAAGCCGCTCTTATTCACGATCCCCGCCAGCGCCACCGCATCTCCGACCGTCGTGGTCAGCGGCTTGTCGCAGATCACGTGAATGCCCGCCTCCAGGAACGCCTTCGCGGGCCCGAAATGCATATGGTTGGGCGTCACAATCGACACGACGTCAATACGGTCCAGCCTCTTCGCTTCCGCCGTGGCCATTTCCATGAAGCTTCCGAAAGCACGCTCTGGCGCGATATGCAGTTCCAGCGCTGCAGCGCGGCTTCGCTCGGGATTGGAGGTCAACGCCGCCGCCACCAGCTCAAAATGATCATCCATCCGCGCCGCAATGCCGTGTACCGCTCCAATGAACGCCCCAGGCCCACCGCCGACCATCCCCAGCCGCAGCCTCCGCTTTGTTCCATCGCTCGCTTTCATGTTTGCTGTCATGTCCCTCTTCCCATCCAAGTAGAACAAGCTATTAGAAATCTCGCGCGGTCATTCTGAGGGCCCCGGCCAGGTCGGGGCCCGAAGAACCTCAACTTCAGCCCCGTAGGGCTCACCTTCTCAGGCACGCCGTTCTTC
>QHZC01000018.1 GCA_003224515.1 Acidobacteriota bacterium | reverse complement strand
AGCACAGCGTTTACTACAGTGAAGATCGCGCAGTTGATGCCAAGACCGAGAGTGAGTGTGAGAAGAGCGATTAGGGTAAAGCCGGGACTTTTGCGGAGTACACGCAGCCCGTAGTGCAAATCTCGCCAGCACGTCTCCAAAACGGATTCCCAGCCGGTAGAGCGGACCTCTTCCTTCGTGACTTCGACGCTGCCGCGCTCCAGGCGTACCGCGCGAAGCGCATCCTTGCGGCTCATCCCCTGCTTGATCTTTTCCTCGGCCGCCATCTCGAGGAAGCCGTTTAATTCTTCGTCCAGATCCTGGCTGACCTGCCCCTTTCGGAAAAGCGATCGCAGTCCGTCTGATAGGCTTCGCAACAGTGACATGGGCCCTCACTCGTAACGCAAGGTCACGATGGGATCGACGCGTGTCGCGCGGTGCGCCGGGATGTAGCTCGCCGCTAGTGCAACAGCGGCCAAGGCGGCAATCACTACAACATACGTAAGCGGGTCGGTGGTTTTTACGTCGAAGAGCATGCTCTGCAGCAGGCGCGTCACCGCTGCGGCGGAGAGCAATCCAACAACAATGCCCGAGCCCGTCAAGCCTAAGGCTTGCCGCAGGATCAGCCGCAGAATAGCGCTGCGACTCGCGCCCAAGGCCATGCGTAAGCCGATCTCATTGGAGCGCTGCCCGACTACATACGACATCACACCGTACACGCCTGCCATCGCCAGGGCCACCGCCAAGGCCGCGAAGACTCCGAGCAGAAGGGTGCGAAACCGTGGAGCCGCAACATTCTCGCTCACGGATGCTTCCATAGTCGTGAATTTCACCGGAACGTCGGAGGAAAGCGATTGCGCCTTTTGTCGAATGGTTTCAGAGAGAGCGCTTGGCTCAAGCGCTGTGCGCAATAAGATGCTCAAATACGTCGAGGGCCCTGGATGTTGCTGGTAAGCGGCAAAAATCTCAGGCCGTGGCAACGAGGCAGGCCCCGCCTGCCGGACATCACCAACCACGCCGACAATCTTCATTGGGTCTGTCGTGTCCATGCCCCAGTGGATCAAGTGACCAATAGGGTCCTGTCCCGGAAAGTCATCAGCAGCCAACTTCTGATTGATAATCGCGGAAAAAGGTGCGTCCAACGTGTCGCGGTCATCGAAGTCGCGCCCCTCGATCAGAGGGATTCCCAAAGTTGCGAACGAGCCCGGCGCGACGATCGAATAAACGGCGTGTGGCGGATTCACGAGCTCCGTTTGTTGGTCGATCCAGTAGCTCCCAGCCGATGCGACGTGCCCTGGAAGCGTCCGGATGGCGCCGGAATTCAATACACCCGGAGTAGCCACAATTTCGTGCAGCAGCTCTTTGTAGAATGCTGTCGCACGTTTCTGGCTTTCCAGGTCGGATGCTGGAAAGTTAGTCTCCATCACCAACACGCGTTCGGGGCGGAATCCCAAAGAAACGTTTTGCAGCGCGACAAAACTCTTCAGCAGCAAGCCCGCGGTAATTAGCAAGATCATCGAAAGCGCGATTTCGGCTACCACCAGCGCTCCACGAAAGCGGTTAGCGATGCCCGCGCCACCTGCGCGGGTCGTTGCTTGCTTCAGCGACCTATTCAAATCCACGTGCAAAACCTGCAAAGCGGGCGCCAAGCCAAACAGTAAGCTGGCGAGCACGGAAACAACGAAAGTAAATGCAAGAACGTGCGCATCCACCGACGTTTCCGAAAGCCGTGGCACATCAGTGGGAGCTAGTGTGACTACCGCGCGCTCGCCCCACAATGCCAGCAACACCCCGAGCACCCCTGAGAGCAGGGCCAGGACGAGGCTCTCAGTGACGAGCTGGCGCACGATGCGGCCGCGACCCGCACCGAGAGCCACGCGAACGGCTATTTCTCTGCTGCGTCCCACTGCCTTGGCCAGCAGCATGCTCGCGAGATTGGCGCACGCGATCAGCAGCACAACGCCCACGGCCGCGAGCATCACCCAGAGCGTCAAGCGGAAGTCGCTCACCATGTCGTCTCGCAGGCGCGCAACGGCAACGTTCTCCCCTGTGTTGCTGTCTGGATATTTTTCTTCCAGGCGCGAGCCGATTGCAGTCATTTGCGCTTGTGCTTGGCCGAGAGTGGCGCCGTGCTTCAGCCTCCCAACCACGCGGGAGTTGTGTCCGGACCGGAATTCGTTATCGCGGAAGATCGTGTTTGCAGGAAACCAAATGTTCGTTTTGCTCGGGAAATTGAAGCCGGGAGGCAGCACGCCGACAACATCCAAGGTCCGGCTAAGCATACGGATTTTTTGCCCCAACGCTTTGTCCGGGTTGCCATAGTGATTTACCGCAAACGCGCTGCTAATCATGACTGCGCCGTCGCTGCCTGGTTTTGTCTCGTCAGCGCTGAATTCGCGGCCAACGGCGGGTTGAACGCGGAACACTCGAAAAAATTCTCTCGAGACCATGGCGACGTGGGCGTATTCGGCCACGGAACCGACGGTTGCCGCGGTATCGTCATTTTCGTAGTAGGCCATGGCGTCGAATGCAGTGCTCTGGTCGTGCCAGTCGCGAAAATCTGGCGCTGAAACCGGACCGAGCCCTCCGCTCTCTTTCCACAAGCTTGCTAAGGTCACGATGCGATCCGGGTCGTTGAAGGAAAGGGGCCTCAGCAGCACGGCATTCACGACGCTGAACATGGCCGCGTTCGCGCCGATGCCCAAGGCCATGACCAACACAGCCACTGAAGTGAATCCGAGATTCTTCCTGAGCATGCGGCCTGCGAAGCGCAAATCCTGCCAGCATGTCTCTACAAAAGATTCCCAGCCACCAGATCGGACGACTTCTTTCGTGCCTTCGAGGGTTCCTCGCTCCAGGCGCACGGCACGAAGCGCATCCTTGCGGCTGATGCCCTGATTCATCTTTTCCTCGACGGCCATTTCCAGGTAGGCGCGCACCTCCTCATCCAATTCCCGCTCGACCTGCTCCTTTCGGAACAGCGATCGAAGCCCGCTCGCTATGCTTCGCAGCGACATGATGCTTTTACGACGCTTCCAAGATTCTGGCGATCGCCGCCACTTGCCTGCCCCATTCTCGCGTTTCGCTGTTGAGTCTCTTTCGTCCCTGATCGGTCAACAACTAGTACTTTGCGCGCCTGTTGTTCTCGGTTGGTTTCCATTCACCCTTGATCAGCCCATTCCGCTGTAATCGCTGAATCGCAACAAATAACGAGCCCGCTTTAAGGCGGAAACGCCCTTGCTCATCTGTTCGATGCGGACGGAAATTCCGTACCCATGCATGGGTTCCAGCGCGAGCTTCTTCAGAATTAGCATGTCTAGGGTGCCCTGCATGAGATCGCTCGGTTTCTCTGGCATAAAAGGCTGTTCCCCCTGACAATCAAGAGGAGCATACACTTCTCATTCTGATTGTCAAGAGGAGAGCTAGGCGAAGCATCGGCAGCATCTGGACGACGCGATGAACGCAGATTTCCACTTTCTCCAGAACCAGCGATGCAATCGCGCCGCAGAGTTAGCCCTGGAAACCGGGCTTTGTTGTTGTCCAGTGCGTTCGACTACCGTAGAATCCCTCTGTGACAGCAGCGCTTAAACCGAAGCTGTTCCTTCTGCTCCTTCTATTCTTGCCCATAAGAGCCTTCTCCGTTTCGCCGAAGGGCGAAGTTGTTTCATTCCCCAGCGGAGAACTCACCCTCAAGGGTGTGGTGTACAGGCCAGAAGGCAAAGGACCATTCCCCGCAGTTCTCTACAATCATGGGAGCGCTCCCGGCATGCTTCCGAAAGATGCATTCGAGGCGCTCGGTCCGGTTTTCGCCAAGCGCGGCTGGGTGTTGTTCGGGCCGTATCGTCGGGGCCAAGGACTGAGTGCTTCGGCGGGTACCTATATCGGGGACGAAATCGCCTCCGCGACGAAATCAGGCGGAATCAGTGCCGGCGCAGCAACCATGGTCAGACTCCTATCGACCGACCACCTCAATGATCAGTTGGCCGCGTTTGCGTGGCTTCGCTCGCAAAATTTTGTTAATTCGGACCGCGTCGCCGTTGCGGGCAACTCTTTCGGCGGCATCGAGACTGTGCTCGGTGCTGAACGAGCGTCGTACTGCGCCGCAATCGATTCTGCGGGTGGTGCTCAGAGTTGGGCAAGAGCGCCTGAGCTCCAAACGTTGATGATCCGCGCTGTTCGCAATTCCCGGGCTCCGATCTTCTTCTTTCAGGCCGAGAACGATTATGATCTTTCGCCAAGCCGGGTGCTCTCAGCTGCCATGCAGGATGCCGGCAAAGAATTCAAGATCAAGGTCTATCCGCCTTTCGGTAACTCGGTCGTCGACGGACACACGTTTGGCTACTTTGGAAGCGCCATTTGGGGCGATGACGTCTTCCGCTTCCTCGACGAACATTGCCGCAAGTAACGTCAAGTTGCGTTGTTCTTACCGGCCGCCAGCTCCGACCTGTCATCCCGCTAAAAGCCGCCCGTAGATGTCTTGCTCTTGCGACTACTCCCGGTCGATTTTGCGATTCCCGGAATCCGCATAAACATTGGGGATTCCGAAACCGCTGTTGATAACAAGAGGAATACCAACACTCGCCGGCCCCTCACCTCCCACTCACCAACGGCGGCCGAAGAAAACTACGCCGAGCTGCTGACGGTTCTGATTGAGCCTTACGAAGAGGAACCCTTTCCCATCCGCGCAATCTCACCCGTGGAAGTGCTGGCGGAATTGATGGCGAGCAACGGCGCGAGGTCCTTCTGCTTGAGATTGTTCGCCGGAGAGCATCGTCTCCGAAGTTTTGCATGGCAAGAGGGAGCTGAACAAGCAGCACATCGAAAACTCGGCCAGCGGTTTAAAGTGTCGCCGGCCTTTTTTTAGGAGACTCTCTCACCTCCTTCAATCGGGACCACAACCTCAGATTCCGCACCTCGGTAGATGCCAAATGCCAGAGCCATTATGGATTATCACGAACCTGACGAGGCACTTTCCTCTTGCTGCCCGGCATTTCATCGCCTGTGCGCGGCGGTCTTCCGCCGCGCCGTTTCATGAGCTTGTCAAAGGCCTTGAAATCCGCGCGCGCTTTGCGGTCAGCGAAAAACTCCGCCGTTTGCAAAGCCGAAAGCTTTTCAGCCACAGCTGTGGCGACGAACTGGTTTATGCTTGTCCTATCTTCCTTGCTCTGTCGCTCCACCGCCCTCTTTAGCGAACGTGGCAACCGCAGAGGGTATGTCATGGTGTCCGTCATGGTCTCATCCTCCCTATCGCTTCGCGCGGGATCATCACTTCGATCCCGAACCGTGCCGGCACGGTCCCAAAGTCCCGCACGTTGAATGTAACCAACGCGTCTGCTCGCCCGTTGACCGCCGTTTCCAGCACCATCTCATCGCCAGGATCTCGCAATTGCGGCCTCCACAGAAAGTGTGTTTTCACCGGCTCCGCCATCGCCACCACCGCATCCAGGAATAATTCTACTTCTCGCTCACTCAACCCTGCCGCCAGCTGGTGCTCAGCTTCTGAGCAAACTGCTTCATACTCCATAGCCAGCGGGACGCTGACCAACAGCGTTATCCTGCCCTGCCGAGCCGTGCGTAGAATAGCCGCCGAGGCCCCGCCCGGGCTGCGCATTGCTGCCACGATCGCATCGGTATCTGCGACCACTCTCACATCGTATATGATATCACATCATATACGATGCTATTGACTGATCGCGTCAATCGGACACGGCACGCGCGGCTTCTCTGGCCGCCGTGCAAGAACGTCCGCGCAGCTATCTCATCAACGAGGCGATCGCAAACTACATCCAGCTGCACGCATACCAGGACGCGTTGGTTCGCAGGAGGGGACGCACTCGCCAGTGATCAAATGGACCGAGCAGGCGACCCAGCAACTGGATCAGGCTCACGATTACATCGCCCTCTCCAATAGCAAGGAAGTTGCCGTGCGGATCACAATGCAGATTGTCACTGGCGTTCAATAACTTGCCGCCTTCCCCATGTCGGGCAGAGCTGGCCGGGTTCCCGGGACTCATGAATTGGTCCTTTTCGAATACGCCCTTCATCGCTGCGTATGCCATCGAGAAAGCCGACATCGTGGTCCTCGCCGTCTACCGCGGCACGCGACACTGGCCGGAGAGCTTCTGAGCTGGGAAACTGGCACGACTCCGGCCCGTCCGTGCTAAAAACCTCGTTCGTACCCGATTGACGACAGCGACGCTTCTCCGATAGCCAGAATTCGCGGGATTCGGCGCCCCAACTGTCGGCGCGAAAACCACCGCGAATCTCTTTCCGTGCGACTACTCTTGCTACTACTCTCGGTCGATTTGGTCGCTTTCGGAACCCGCTTAATCACTGCTGATCGTTGCAAATGGAAACAGCGTGTTGGAAACAAGAGACATACCAGCCGTCACCAACCCTCACCTCCCACCAATTTAGGAGTTCAATCCCTCCACGTCCGTTGCATCTTTGAAAACGAAGGGCAGAAGGGCTCAGCCCAACATTACCCGCCGCGAGTTCTATTTGCACCTGCTCTTGCTGCTACTCCCGTTCCCATTGACACGCGCGCTCGCAACAGGTTTGTTGCTTCCTGCTGACCTCCAGCCTTAATCGGGTGCTGGCCGCAAGCGCTCCCATGGCCATGCATCGTCAACGGTTCTCCACAGCAATTCACAGTGCGCGATGGGTCCGATATTGTCATCGGTCACGAGATTGGTTAACTTAGTCGCTTCGAGAAAGGAAATGAGGGAAGCTCCAGAGTGGGCGTGAAACTCAACAGAGAAACCAAACTGCCCCATCCGCCCGTTCGCGGTACGGGGGCAAGCGTACCGGTTCCGCAGGAGGAAGAGGTGCGCGGCCTCCTCGCCAAAGGCAAAGCGAAACCTGCCGTGGAGCTGGCAAAAGAGATTCATAAGCGCTGCGGTTGCCCGGAATCGGAAGCCTTGCTGGTGGATGCCTATGCGGCGCGCATTCGGTCCCTATGGAAAACCGGCCTGAAGGAAGAAGCTACCAGCGCTACTCCTGCGCGGCGGCAAGGCTTGCAGACGTCGCCGTTCTTGTCCGAGCTGCCGATGGGAACCTTGAGGCATTGCTAAGGCCTCTTAACGACCCCGCTGCTCCCCAGGAAATACGAAGGGCGATCGAAAACGCCGTCAGGTGTCAGGTGTGCGATCTTTCGGCCCTAGCCCATTGTGCGGCGCTCACAGCTGACCACCCCCTTCGTACGGCTGCTGCCGCGCTCGTAAAAGCATTTGCCGCGGTCACGGTTGGCCCCGTCAAAGAGGCCGCCCTGGTTCTGCCGGAAGTCTCTCACCGCGGCCCCTTGGCTGCGTGGAAAATCCTCGTACGTGCCATTGCCTATTTCTACCGGCAAGACGATGCGGCCTGCGAACGGTGCCTCAAGATCATCGATCCCGATTCCGCTCCCGCACGGCTCATTCCGGCCCTTCGGACCATGCTTCGCTCGAGAACCGACGAGCGCCTGACGTTTGCTGCGGACTCGCTCGTCGCCCAGGTTTGCGGAAACAAATTGTCCCTGCGGAGGGCCCTAGAAGCGCTAGAGTCCGCGTTTGAAACAAGGGTCCAAGGCAAGATCCTGCCGGAAATCCAGCGCGCGATGACTGCTTGTGACCTCGCCCGGCAGCATATCCATGTGCGCGCTTTGCAGCTTGACCTGCCCATACGAAAAGTCCGGGCCGCACTCGGCGGTGCGTCGACCAAGAACGCTTACTTCTGGCGCCTCTATGCCCGGTCGGTCGAGAGTTCCCGCGGACCAATCGGACCGGTCACATGCGCCCTATGGGAGCAATTTCGCCGACACGCGGTCGCTGAGGGTTGGTTTGAGGAAAATGGCCCCGAAGCAGCGGCGCTCTACCTGCATATGGCCGAGCTGTTGCTAGAGGTCTCCGTGGACAGCTTGGAAACGCTGCAGAGCGATTTCGCAGAGCAATTCTCCGGGTTCCAAACCTTCTATGAGGATCAGCCGCCGGCCATTCGCGCGGTGGAGGCGAAGTACAAAAAGCGTGATCTTTATTTTCTCTCACCAAGCCATCTTTTCGAGCGGGCCTGCAGCATCGACCCTCATCGGGAAGCGTTCGAGCAATGGTTGAACTGGGCGAGGCAGGAGTCCGATTGGAGGGTTGCCGACTACGTGGCCGATTGTTGGCACCGAGCCATCCCGAATCACAGCGAGCCCCTGCTGTACCTGATGGAGTCGGCGGAAAAGCGAGGGGCGCTCAACAAGGCTACCGCTTTTCTGGAGGAGGCGCAGAAGCTGGATGCGGTAAACCCCGAGGTTCGCCGAGCTGCGCTTCGCCTGTTGATCGCCCAGACCGGCCGTCACCTCCGGCAGCGCAAGCCTCACCTGGTTGAACAGGACCTGGCAGCTCTCGAAGCGCTGCCACAAGCCCAAGTAACTGATCGCCCTGCCTTTCTGCTCGCCCTGCGCTGGACCTGCGAGGTTATCCGCAGCGACGCTGAAATGGGTTCCAGCTTTTTGAGCCAGATCGGTCACTTGCTAGGGAGTCCCGCTGCGGCGATCCTTGCGTGCCAAAACGCAGGCGCCCTCGCCGGACTGACCCAGGAGGATTTCGATCGGCATCTTCCGCAAAAAGTCTCCCTAGATCCTGCCGATTCGCTGGTCTCGGCGACCGCGCGTGTTTGCATTCTCGGCGACGATGTGGGCGCGACCTTCACCATCCCAACGGCGTGGCACGGCCGGCTTTTGCAAGAGTTGACAAACGCACACGGCGGTCTGGAAGGCCGGCAATTAGAAACGCTAGGAAGGGCGGCGCTGCGCTCCAACCAAAAGGAACTCGCCTACGCGGCTTCGGTCGCGGGCCTCGAAATGGGAGGCGACGCTGAAGCGCGGTTCCTGCTGCTGCGCGCGCGAGCCCTGCCGGAATGGGAGTTCGAGCGCCGCGACGACTGTATCACCGCTGCTGTCGAGCTCGGGCGGCGCCGGCGAGACACTTCGGTCATCAACGAGGCGGTGGAGCTGCGACGGGGCCGCCCTGGCGCCAAGACAAACTTCTTTGACTGGCTCGATTCCGAAGATTGGCATGACTTCTCCATGACCACCGAGCAGATCCACGCGGTGCTCCAGCGCGAGAAGCACTCGCCTACATTTCCTACCGATCGGTCTGCTCCCTTTCGCGTTTCCTTTTCTCGGGAAACCATGTTTCTGGACGACGAGGATCTGGAGAACGACGACGAACCGTTCACCCTAGACGACGTGGCCCGGCTGGCAGCGGAAATGAGCCAGGCCCGAGGGAGGCGACAAAAGAAAGTGCGCCGCGATTTGCCGGGGCAGGGAGACTTGTTTTGAAAACGAACCGACAGGCGAACATCCGATTAAACGAAGATCCGAGAGAAATTCTCGGAGTTCCGCCGGATGCCGACGACGCGAGGATCCGCCAGGCGTACCTTCTGAAAGTGAAGGAGAATCCGCCCGACCGCGCGCCAGCTGCGTTTGAACGCATCCGCGACGCATACGAAGTCTTGCGGGATCCGCGGCGTCGCGCCCTGCACATGTTTCTTTCCGCTGATCCCCATGCTCCTCTGCTTTCTTTGCTGCCGGCAAACAGACAAGAGAGAAAGTTCACCGGACCGGACCCATGGTTGGCGGTCTTGAGGGAGAAGTGAGCCTAGATCGCGAAGAAATTCTGCGTCGCTTTGAAGTTTGGC
>QHZC01000613.1 GCA_003224515.1 Acidobacteriota bacterium | reverse complement strand
CCATGATCGACGTTTTCAGCCGGGGCCGCGAAGCGGTCAACCCAATCCTGTTTTCCCGCCGGAGCTTTCTGGCGAAGTCATCGTATTTCGGAGCGATGTATGCAGCTGCCAGGCTGCTCCCAATGCCCGCACTGGCGGCGGAGTTGGCAGAAGACTCGCGCATATCTCAAACGCCGGTTGTGGATAAGGGCTTCGCATCGGTCAGAAAGATCGGTGAAGGGTTGTACGCGACAATTTCGGATCCCTCGAAAGGCTTCCAGACGGTTTGCAACGGCGGATTCCTGGTTGGCAAGGACGGCGCGCTGATGATCGAAGGGTTTGGCAGCGCGGCAGGCGCCGCTTTTCAGATGGACGCGCTGCGGATGGTCAGCCAGGACTCCGTCAAGAGCGCGCTGGATACGCACTACCACTTTGATCATTCGATGGGGAACGGGTTTTACAGCGGAAACGGGATTCCTCTGTGGGCGCATGCGAACACGGGGAAGCGCATCGTGGAGAGCTATGGGTCGCTGCAGGGCGCTGACAAAGCGGTCGCGCTGGCCCCGCTCGAAAAGGCCATCAAAGAATCCAAAACAGAAGTGGCTGGCAAGCACCGCGCAGAACATCTTGCTATGGTAACGATGGTGTTCAACATTGCGAATAGCACCGTGCTGGCATTGCCAAATCATCCGATTGATCCGACGAAGTTGCCGATGAAGATGGATCTGGGCGGATTGACGGCCGTGATCGAGAGCTATCCGGGACATTCCGGGACGGACATCATCGTGCGAGTTCCGGAACAGAACCTAGTGTACACAGGAGATCTGCTGTTTTCCGGTTTGTACCCGGTTTGCTTCGACGCGCAAGCCACGGTGTCCGGCTGGAGGCAAACTTTGAAGACCTTCGCTTCGTGGGACAAGGATACCGTCTTTGTGCCCGGACATGGACCTGTTTGTGGCCAAGAAGGAGTTGCCCTCTTCCGAGCGCTTTTCGACGATATTGAAGAGCAAGCCCAGAAGTTGCACAAGGCAGGAGTGCCGGCGGCAGAGGCTGCTGATCTCTACGAAATCCCTGAAAAATACAAGAACATCGGCATTTTTGCCTGGGACTTTTCCATCGGACCCGCGATTACGAAGCTGTATGCGGAGTGGGGAGCTAAGTAGCAGCGCCAGCGCCGCCATTACGGGACGGCACTCGCGCGGCCCGGGACGGCTAGTCCGGAAGAACGTTGTCGAAGCTGTGGATGGCTTGGTCCTGGCCGTGAGGGGGAGCATCTCCAGGGCCGCGAACGCAAAGGATCGCTTGCATTCCCACGGACAGCGCCCCTTCGATTTCTTTCACCGCATCGGAAATAAACAAAAACCGATGTGGCGCGTACGAAAGTGAAGCCGCGATTTTCTTGTAGCTTCCCCCTTCGGTTTTCGCTCCCACGTGGGTGTCGAAGAAAGCGGAGATGTACGGCGTCAGGTCGCCTGACGTGGTAGTGCGAAACAGCAGTTGCTGCGCGAGGACGCTTCCCGATGAGTACATGCAGATAGTTCTTTTTTGCCGCTGCCATCGTTCGAAAGCCACGGGCACATCGGGGAAAACTTCACCGCGCAATTCCCGGCTCGCGAATCCCTGCTGCCAGATTTTTCCCTGCAGGGACTTGAGCGACGTGCATTTGCTGTCCCGCACGATCAGCCACTGGCCGTAGGCGACGCTCGAACGCAGCCGCGCTTCTTCCGTATTGTCCAGCCAACCGGGCGGTTCAAGGCCATCGCGTTCATCCAAGTCGTGTTGCGAACGCAGATCCTGAACCAAGGAATGAATTTCGGGATCTTGAGAGTGCGCTCGAAGAAACGATTCTAGTTTCCGGGTCGCATAGGGGAAAAGCGTTCGATAAACAAAATCGACGGGTGTCGTCGTGCCTTCGATGTCGAGGAGAATGACGCGGATCTGGGATTCGTCGATTAGAGACACGCCAGCTACTTCGCCGCGGTTTGCGGCGGAATGTATCTGGGGCCCCAACAAACAGGCTCGTAATTCCGGTCCACTCCGCTGCTGGTGTAGTGCGGGGTCCACCCGGACTTGTTCTGGAACAAACGAATCGCGCGAATGCGGCGGTCTCCGCAGAGATCGAACCAGTGCAGCGTGCCGCATGGAACGCGAATCAAGTCACCGGCTTCCACTTCGATCGCGACAACCGGGCCCTGCTGCGGGTGAATATGGAACAGCCCCCGCCCGGCGACAATGTAACGGACTTCGTCCTCATCGTGGCGATGCTCGATGTTGAACTTGGACAGCATCGCATCCAGACCGGGAGTATCCGCATTGACGTCGATCACGTCCGCGGTGACGTAGCCACCCTGCCGCTTGAGCTTCTCCACCTGCTCACCGTATGCGCTCAGTACTTGATCCGCAGAGGCATCCGAAGGCAGGTTCGCCATGTTCGCGCAGCGAACGGTTTTCATCCGGGATTCGAAGGACAGCCAAGGCAAATCATCTCCGAGCTCAGGCAGCGCGGGAATCACGCACTCTGTGCGGCGCCGGAGCGAACCAGTACTTCCATCAGGAACTCCAAGATTTCAACATGCCGCTTGGCTTCCTGCAAGCCCGCACCCCAAGTATAAAGCCCATGCTCCTTCAAAAGAAATCCATGGATGCCCGGGATTTCGCTCAGTGTTTTCGAGACATGGTCCGCCAGTTCCACCATATCCTGCGAATTCTCGAGAATGGGCAGCCACTCGCGGTGCTTGTGGGTTCGAACGTCTGCCAGTCCCTTGAGCATTTCGTATCCTTCCAGGGCGATCCCGCCCTGTGACGCATGCGAGCCCGAAAGCACGGTGCTCCAAACCGAATGAGTGTGCAAGACCGCGCCGGCATTCACGCCGCGCGCGATGGCGAGATGGAGCAGGGCTTCCGCAGACGGCCGGCCATCGCCGCGGACGACGTTGGCAGCTTCGTTCATCTCCAGGAACTGCGCGGGCGTAAGGCTGCCCTTGTCCAAGCCCGTTGAAGTAATGGCCAAGCGCAGCGGCTCGCGGGAAATCACCGCGCTAAAGTTTCCGCTTGTTCCCAGAACCCAACCACGCGCATGAAAACTCTTTCCAATCTCCGCCAGGTGAGCGGCGGCCCCTGCGAAGCGAGTACCGTTTTGGCTGATTCGCGGGTTCGCTCTTGGGCTATTCTTGCGCTTGACACTTTTCTTGGTTTTCTTTGTCGCCACAATCAACATTCTACGACGTCGAGTAGATAGATGGAACAGCAACTCACCTGCGCGAGACTCTGCGTCTGAATGCCACCGGGATTCTCTGGGAATGGGGCGAGAGGTTTCATGGCCGAAAGGGATCCCGGGGGCGGAAGGAAATTTCTAGCGCCATAGCTCGCATCTCTTCGTGGATTAGCCCGTTGGTGGCGAGAATGACGGGGCCACCAAGTTGATAGGGATTCCCGGCAAAATCGGTGACTTTGCCGCCGGCTTCCGCAATCAGGAGGACGCCTGCGGCC
>QHZC01000612.1 GCA_003224515.1 Acidobacteriota bacterium | reverse complement strand
ACCACGACCTCGAGCGGACTGCGCTACTTGGAGTTTTTGATCCTTCATTGGCCGGATTCCCCCGGCGGGACGCCAATGACTTTGGCCCGCAAGCCGGTTTCGCTTGGAACGTCTTCGGCGACGGGAAAACCGTGATTCGCGGCGGAGCGGGGATCTTCTACGAGACAAATATTTTCAACAATCTTCTGTTTGACCGTGTTTTGATGGTTCCGCCAGGACTGGGGAATGATACGCCGGTCATCACCGGCGGAGCTCCCTTCCTGATTGATCCAGGTACTGGCGCCGTGCTCTTTAACTTCGGACCAGCGGTACTCGCCGGCGCCAACCCGAACTTCCCGGCAGGGGTTCCCGCGGACTGCATAGGCTTGCCAAACAACAGCTGCATCGGCGCCGCCATCGGGAAAGTAATTCCGTTCGCCCAGCAGGGTCAGCAGTTGATCCAGCAGTCGAGCGCGGCTTTGGCGGCAAACTGGCCACAGCCGGGAGTTCCACCCTTGTTCAATCAAACCCTGGATACGGAAGGCAGCGTGCTTGATAATAACTACAAAACGCCTTACGGCATGCAGTTCAACATCGGCGTTCAACGGGAGCTTAAGCCGGGGTTGGTGCTGTCCCTCGATTATGTGCGCAATCGGGGGGTGCACTTCAACCAGGTTCGCGACCGGAACCGCCTCGGCGCAGCGAATACGCTTAACGTGCCAACGGCGATAGCGGCAATCAACGCGACATGGTGCAGCTTTTTCCCGCCGACTCCTCCGAACCCCTGCACGCCACCGTCTTCCACGTCAACAGCGATCGACGATGTCATCGGAGCAAAGGGAACAATCAGCGACTTTGCCGATAACGGTCTCGGTGCGGGGAGCGGGGTGGACGGGTTTGCCTTCAGCGGGCAGAACCGCAACTTCCGCGGGATCGGAATCATCGAGCCGATCGGGTTGTCGCTCTATCAAGCACTGCAGTTCCGGCTGCGGGGCGATGTGGGGCGGTGGGGGCCCTTCAAACGTTTGACAACAAACGTAACCTATGCACTCGGCCGCTTCGAATCTACGGGCGTAGATCAGGACTTCCTTTCAGCCTCCGCATTCAATGACCGACCGACGCAATTCTTTGGGCCCGCTAACGAGGACCGGCTGCACCAGATTGGCTTCAGCTTTTTGGTGGACCTGCCTTGGGGCGTCCGCGTGAACTCTGGAACAAAGATCAAGAGCGGGCTGGCCAGCTCGATGTTTCTCCCTCTAACCACCGGGGGCGCGGATGAGATTTACTTCTCCGATCTCGATGGCGACGGCGTAACGGAAGACCCGCTTACGGGCACCAACCGGGGTTCGTTCACGACTAACCGAGTCACCGCAGGCAACGTGAACAAGTCCCGCCGCTCTGGCGCTGGTTCAGGCGGGTCTGTTCTCACCGGGACAGCTGACTTCACTGGGTGCCGTGCTGACCGCGGTCCAACCTGCGCCGGCGGGGCAGGTGAACAACGACTGGTTCTACAACACCGACATTCGTGTCTCGAAAGTGGTTAAGATCCGTGAACGACTAACGATTGAACCGATGGTCGAGTGCTTTAACCTGTTCAATATTGCCAACTATGCCCGGCTCAATACAATTCTTGATGGCGGACCGGGAGACGTCAATGGAACGCCGAAGGGCAAGGAACCTACTCGGGTGGGCCAGGGTTCCGGGTCTTTTTCACCCGGAGTTCAACGAGCCTTCCAGTTCGGGATCCGCGTGAGCTTCTAGGCGAATGTTTTCAGCGCTGGATCGAAGCCCTGGTTTTCCGAGGGAAGGGCAGGTAGTCCAGCTCCAGAACAACAGGCAATTTGAAGAGAAAAGGGCGTCCCGGATCGCACCGGGACGCCCTTTTGGATTGAGGTTACGGGCGAGCTGGAGAACTTAGTACATGCCGCCCATGCCGCCTGCGCCGGGGGCTCCGGCGGCGGCTGCCTTCTTGTCTTCTTCCTTGATGTCGGCGATGAGGGCTTCGGTGGTGAGCATGAGGCCCGCGATGGCTGCGGCGTTCTGCAGCGCGAGGCGGGTGACCTTGGCCGGGTCGATGACGCCCATCTTCACCATGTCGCCGTACTCGCCGGTTTCGGCGTTGAAGCCGAAGTTTTCGTCCTTCGAATCGCGAACCTTGCCGATCACAACGGCGCCTTCATGGCCGGCGTTGAGAGCGATCTGGCGGGAAGGCTCTTCGAGAGCGCGCCGCACGATGCCGGCACCAACGGCTTCGTCATCGTGGAGCTTGAGCTTCTCGACTGCGGCGATGCAACGGAGCAGCGCCGAGCCGCCGCCGGGGACGATACCTTCCTCGACAGCTGCGCGGGTGGCGTGCATGGCATCTTCGACGCGGGCCTTCTTTTCCTTCAGTTCGGTTTCGGTGGCTGCGCCGACTTTGATGACGGCAACGCCGCCGACCAGCTTGGCAAGGCGCTCCTGGAGTTTTTCTTTGTCATAGTCACTGGTGGTGTTTTCGACCTGCGAGCGGATCTGCTTCACACGGCCCTCGATATCCGCGGATTTGCCGGCGCCTT
>QHZC01000611.1:3415-4710 GCA_003224515.1 Acidobacteriota bacterium | reverse complement strand
GCCATTTCAAATCAAAAGGGAATAATCTTTAGCGTCCAGTTAGCAGGTAAATCACTGAAATCGAGCGGGGTAGATACCCTAGAGGGGTGAATTGGCTACTCTGAGTCGGCCCACTTTGGGCTTTTGATTTGGCCCACGCTGTAGATCTAAGGATCGGCCTTAACCTGTCGGCGGTATCAACGGGGGGGCCGACGGGCAAGAGACGCAAGGTGGAACTGTTCGAGGAGATTCGGCGACTTTGAATGCTGACCATTCCTTGAGTCGATTCAAGCTTGCATTAGGTATGGACATGTCTGTGATATCAAGGCAATTATTTTCGGGGCTGTTGCCTTATTGAGTTCGAACGCAACGACCCAGTCACAATGCTGCGTGACTGGGGCCAGTTGTGGCAATTCCATGCATGGGGAGGTTGTGAGCCATACCCACACATCTGAGGTGTTCAACCACTGCAATTTAGTGTCGACACCCGATTGATTTTCGGTGTTGTCAGTCCTACAGGTATAGAGTGACTGTTCTTGAAGTCATCCGGCTCCTTCGGGAGTCTCGGGGGGAGAAGCATGGCTGTGCCCATTCCAAGCGGCCGATCCAAAAGGCGTATCGCGCAGATATTGGCGGCAGAAGTTTCGCTTTCAGAAGAATCTGTGCCTAAGGAAACGACGAGCACTGAGAACCTGAGTCTTCACGGTACCCGCGTCATCACCGTACGGACCTGGCAACCAGGGACCCATATGCTGGTTACTTTTTCTATGGGATCGCGTGCGGTCTGAAGAAAGAGTTGCTTGCGGCGAGTTCGCTATTGGAGCGGAGCTATCCGGACAGGTGCAAGCTGCATGGGGAACCTAACCTGATCTTGAGTGGACGGGCGTGCGCGCCGGTAAGCACTTCTTGGCGGGACGAGCTATCCCTTCAAGGAGGCACTGGCCGCGAGTCAAGACGCCCCGCGGAGTGTGGGTTTACTGGAATTGTGAAGGACGTGAGGATACTTCACAAGTCCGAGACCTGAGTCTGGGAGGTTTGTTTGTCGAAACAGAAGAAGCGCGGGACGTGGACGCGACGGTCAAGCTTGACTTTCTTGTTCAGGAAGGACAAATCAGGGCGGAAGCTGTCGTCCGGCATGTAAAGCCCGGTAGCGGACTGGGATTAAGATTCACGGCGCTGACTGAGGAAGACGGCCCCCGTTTGACAGCATTGATGACCAGACTTCGCGGTTCGTCTCCGTCCCACACCAACTCGAAATGAAAGCGCCCGGCCGTTTCCCTGGTCACTGTGCGTTGAAATAGTGAGGAAGCGCACAT
>QHZC01000611.1:2126-3313 GCA_003224515.1 Acidobacteriota bacterium | reverse complement strand
TCGAAATGAAAGCGCCCGGCCGTTTCCCTGGTCACTGTGCGTTGAAATAGTGAGGAAGCGCACATGGCTCAATATCTTCACATACGGTGCGTTGTCAAGACCGACCGAACGAGCGCACACGAGCGCATCCACTCCGTGGGCGGAGTCAAACCAGACGGAAGTCGTTGGATAATGACCCAAGACAAGGCCATTTCATACATCCAGGACGGGACTTATGTGTTCTACATCGAGAAAACTGGAGGGCTTCGGCTTGATGTGATGGTTGCAACCAGCGCGCACGGCAACTACCTTAAGACCGTCGCTGATAGAGAGCAACCGGACAAACTTCTGTCTCTGCCGACGTGTCCCTAGGTGCAACGACCGAAAACCAAATACTAAGACGTAAGACGCGAGAACCAGCTAGACAAATCAATGACTTGGTATGGGGAGCGGTGACCGCGGGTTGGAGGTTCGAGCCTTCCCCGGTTCACCAGTTTTTAGCCTCACTACTTGGATCTAAACTAGTTAACCTTGTTGGGTTTACGAACGCCGTGGGGGGCGTCCGCAAACACTTACACGTACGATTCGTTTGGGCGCGACGAGCACTACACGGACAATCCTTGGTGGAATCAAGAACAACAGTCACGTTTTCCGCGCAATTCGTTTGCGATTCGCCACCGCTCTTCTCATTTTTTCAACGAACTGGCAGTCAAAAACTGTACTGTAACTCTAAGACCGATTGGCAATGATCGGGTGTTGTCCTCTAAGCCGATCACCGCCTCCAGGATATCGCGGTCGCTCTTGTCAGATGGATCGCCCGTGGAGATGCTCTTCCTGCCCATCATCGCAGATATTCTCACGACGGACCCATTGAGTCTCTTACCGTCAAGAGCATCCGCCTGGACAACTACCTTCTGTCCGATCGACACTTTATCCACATCTCTTTCGTCTATCTCCGCCTTAATGTGCCGAGAGGAAGCATCCGCGAGACTGAACAATGAGCGGGGAGTGACCGTGCTAAAGGACTCGCCGCGTCTGGCATAGACCCTCAAAATGGTTCCGTCGATCGGAGCAAGGATGGAGCATTTCGCGATACGTTCCTGGACCGATCGAACGCGACCCTCCGCCGCGACTACCTCTGCATCAGCTCGCGCCTTGTCTTCCTGCAAGGGAGGCGCGGCAAGGAACTCCTCGGTTCGAACAGCGGC
>QHZC01000611.1:0-2021 GCA_003224515.1 Acidobacteriota bacterium | reverse complement strand
TCTCCTCATCACGCGCGCCCCGAAGAATCCGGGTCCTTGTCTGGCGTGCGCCATCAGCTTCGGCTATCGCAGTTTGTAAACTTGCTTGCAATTCATCACAGGCGATCTCGGCAAGCAGGGTCCCTCTTTTTACCAGCTGACCTTCTTTCACGTAGACGGCCTTTAGGACGCCATCCGCAGCAGCCCCCACCTGCGTGGTTTCCGAGGCTCCCTCGACCCTTCCGGGTGAGGCAAATGCAACTGTCACGGCAGCACTATCGGAGGGTATTCCACGAGCTTGCACCGAATTCCTGTTCCGCGTAGTCCCCAAGAACGCGACAGCCACAACGGCCAAGACAATCGCGGAGCCGCCAATGACCCATCTGCTGCGGGCCGTCATAGGTTCCTCTCTTGTTCTACTTGGCCGTCGCATAGAGTGATTGTGCGATCGGCGAATTCCTGCCATCGCGGATCGTGGGTCACGACAACAACTGTTCTTCCATCGTCATCAACTTGACTTCGAAGGATTTGACAGATGTTCCTTCCGGCCTGGGCGTCCAGAGATGCGGTCGGCTCATCCGCTAGAAGAATCGGAGGATTTCCGGCCAAGGCCCGTGCAATTGCAACGCGCTGCCTTTCGCCAGGACTGAGTTCGTTGGGCTCCTGATTGAGCTTATCTCCCAAACCGAATCGAACGAGTAGATCCCTTGCCATTTCCATTCGACCAGACAGGGTTGCATCACGAAGTTCAAAGCCAAGTGCAACATTGTCAATCGCGGAAAGCGAGTGAAAGAGCCGAAAAGCTTGGAAAACAAAACTGATTTTCTTTTGACGAACAACTGTCCTCTCCGCTTCACTCAGTCCGTTTACCGGGACACCCTCTACGAACACTGTCCCTTCATCGGGCGACAACAAACAGCCCAGCAGAGACAATAACGTCGTTTTCCCGCTGCCGGAGGGTCCCATAACCAGCGAAAGCTTGCCACGCTCGAAGAATTGTGAAACGCCCCGCAGTGCACGGACTTGTGCCTCCCGCTTGCCGAATGAGACACTCGCACCTTCGACGCCCAAAAAGTGATTAGGCACGGAACACCCTCCCCGGTTCAACTGTGAGGGCGCTTCGAACTGAAGCAATCGACGCCAAAGAACACATGGCCAAACTTGGCGCGACCATGACTAGAAGCAACCACCATGGAGTGTAGATCCAAGGAATCAGAGATTTTGCGTAGCCAATGGCTGGAACAACCGCCAGCAGCCCCACAATACTGCCGACCGCCCCGCAAATCAGGGCCTGCGTGAGCACAATGCGGGCCACCAAAGCTTGGGATGCTCCAAGAGCTTTTAATGTCGCATATTCCTCGATGTTCTCCATGGTGTTCGCATAGATGGTTTGGGATACAACCACAAGACCTATCAGAAACCCCAAGACCGCCGCGGTTAGAATCGCGCTCCCGGCCCCGGTTTTTATCGTCCAGTACCTGCGAGATTGGTGCGCAAATTCGTCCCGCGTGAGAACATCGACCTCTGGAAGGCGCTGCCTAAGGCTCTGCTGCACATCCGATGTTGAATATCCCTTGTCGACGCGCAAGAGGACATACATAGCTTGTTCAGGACCAAACCCCATGTATCGACTGGCATTTCGGTACGAAGTAAACAGAAAGGGGACACCAAGGAATGCTCCATAACCCTCAATCTGACGCTCGATACTGGCACGGTGCCGGTTTACTTCCACCTCTGCCGGCAGCGCCGTCACCTGAATCAGGTCCCGGTCGCTTACGTCGTAGAGCACCGCATCAGGCGTCATCCCTTCAGCTGAACCAAGGACTTCGGGAACCGGGAAGCGCTTTCCTACATTGCGATCCGCACCAACCAGAGCTACAACCTGTTGCTGTCCGTTTGGTGTGCGGTACACAGCAAAGGCCATGCAAACTCGGCTCGTTTCACTCACACCTGGTACGCCGGCAGCCATCTCTCTCACCCGGCCTTCGATGGGAGTTCCAAACTCAAAGGCCTGCACTCCTCTCGCAGTAATCCAGATGTCG
>QHZC01000610.1 GCA_003224515.1 Acidobacteriota bacterium | reverse complement strand
CGTATAAGAAATTATCCAAACTAAAGGTTCGGTAAATTTGCCGATCGGAGCGTAAGAAGTCTACAAAGGGCGGCTTTGTGAAGGCCTCATATCGATCCGTGCGCTCGCGTGGTATAGACATGACCAGTTCCGCCGTTGGAAGAAGCACGAGGCCAAGCCCAACAAGCAATCGGTCCGGACCGAAATGCCGAGCAGCCAACCCTAGAAACCAAGTCAAACAGAGGCCAACGGCAAAAACGAGGCAGCTTCGAGCTACACTTTTTAACACGCCAGCATGGGCGGCACTTCGCCAATTGAGGGCGACAAATCCAACGACAATTAGAGAAAACAGGACAAAACAAACGGAGAAGCGAGTGTAGTTGACGGTGCCCTCTAGTAGATGGTCAACGCCTATTCCGGCCAATATGGCAAGCGACAACGAGAACGCTGGAAAAGCGTGCTTGGGAAAGATACTCACGTTAAACAATGGGAGTCGACCCACCCACTGCACCAGAGGAACGCCGAAAGACTTGAGGAGATAGAATAGACAGAAACCGCCAAAAAACACGGCTAACGGCGAATTCGGCCGGTTACTGCACAGTCCAGCAATTGCCAAGAGGCAACACACTGCCCCCACGTAAGGCAAGATGGAAAACGAGTCTATGCCGTTCCAGGTTTGGTGCAACGGCCCAAAGAACCCCGGCAGGACGAGGGACGGTGCTGTATACAAAGAAAAAAAGACGGACCCGGTGCCCGGAGCTCGAGGATTGAAGGCATGTTGCAAATATTCGACAAAGGGCAATACCTGTGGCAGCGAAATCAGGAATCCGCCCCCACTTGCGGCGGAAAAAGCGATCAATGCCTTTCGGAACGAGGGTCGCTGGTCTCCGGTTGGAGCCAATGTCCACGAGCGAATGAGAAAATACAAGCCGGCCAGCAGAAACATGAAAAGGGCCGACTCCGGCATACCACCCAAGATCATCAAGGCAATTAGTACGGTGATCACTATGAAGGTCCGGTAGGCCAGTCTCTTTAGCAGGTTTTCCGTAGCCAACAGAAGAGCTGGGAGCCAGATCTGAACATCTAAATCAGCCATATTCACATAGAGGACAAAGTGACCGGAGAGTCCAAAGGCTATTCCAGCCACCAGGGAGCCTGTGAAACCTATTCCGATGCTGCGTGCTAACAAATATGTAAAAACGGCTGCGAGGAAAAGTCTCGATAAAAGATAGAAGTCCCAAAAACCTGCCTTTTGAACGCTCGCGACGAGAAGGCGCATCGGAGATAGAACCGCCGAAGCCATGTTCGCCAGCAGCGGTGCGCCGTTGGCCACGTAGGGGTCCCATAGCGGAAGCCAACCTCTTACAAGGTCATCATGAAGGACTTTGACATACGGTTCGTACTGCCATGCGGACGCGCCAGCATCGACGACCGGGAAAGACGCGGCTCTGCGCCCGCTGTATCCGTATGCACCAGATGGAATGGTACCGACAATAGTGTTCGAGGTGAGCAGCGTTCGTCCCAGAAACACCACATCCCAAAAGGCCAGCACAATGACCAGAGCCAAGAGTCCAGCAGCCCGCAGAAACTCATGGTCACGAAGTTTCATGGCTTGCAATCAATCGCCTTCGCACCTGTCCTCCGAAAGCAGATCGGAAGCTTGCATTATTTCCACTGGCGAAACCGCATCACTAAGTGCCAATCGATACCTCCGGCGGTTGTCGGTCCCGAATCGGGTGCACCAACCGACTGGACAGACGGCTTTCAAAATCGTGCGCATAGCTTTCCGATTGGCGGAGCCGTTCATTCATCCTTTGGATTCTCAGATCCAGAGCCTTCAGTTCTGAAACCAGATCGATGATTTTCTCGCTCCATACCGTAAAGCTAAGCCATCTAGCTAGTCCATTGTTAGTCCATTGTTTTTGTGCATTACGCCCACGTCCTTAGCGTTCATGTTGCGAGCACGTGATAACCCTATGCGGAGCCGCGAGGGCGGGGGGAGCAGCTGCTTCGACTGCGTTGGCGTGAGGACCGTCTGCGCACGCGACCTCCGCGGCAACAACGGAGTTGAAAACCTTGTCCCCATACTCCTCCTGCACCGACTGCAAGGCTGAGCTGCGAAGCTGCTGCCAAAGATCTTCGTCGCTCCAGAGCCGCAAGCAGCCACGGGCAAATTCTTCGGGGGTGTCCGACACCAGCATCTGTTTTCCGTGGGTCCAGCCGAGTTGTTTGGCCAACAATCCGCTTCCCACCACTGGAACTCCATGAGCGGCTGCTTCCACGACTTTCAAGGGAAGTCCCGCGGCGAATCGTGTGGGAGCAATAAACATACGCGCGCTCTCATAAAAACGACTGAGCGAGGGCTGCTGACCAAAAACCCTGATATGTTCACCGGCCAGATCAGCTACCTCCCGAACACGATTGGGACCCACGATGGTAAGATTCGGCCCGGACTGGCCATTTAATTCCGCCAAAACCAAAGGCCAGATTTCGCTGCAAAACCAAAGAATGGCGTCGGCATTGGGACTCGCTAGGTCGTAGATAGCCCCAACAAAGAGAATGTCCTTTCTTTCTTCGAACAAACTCGCGGTAGGAGTGGCAGCCAGGGCATGGCCAAGCACATGGGCCCGTCCATCGCCGAAGGCTTTACGGAAATACTCTGCCTCAGCTACGGAAACGGAAACGATGGAATCGGCCGTTTCGGCCAGCTTTACCTCCTCGGCAATCCTCTCTTCCGCAAGCGATTGCGGCCAGTGCTCACCCCGCAGCGCCGCACAGGCCCGTTCCCGGAAGGTGAAAATAGCCTCTGCATCATAGACAACGCGCAGGCCACGAAACAGGTGGCGCGATGTCTCCTGGATGCGGCGCACAACGCGCATATTGTGAGGGCGACTTACCCACAGCACGTTGTACACGGTGGAACGCCGCGAGAGGAATTCGCACAGCTGGTCTGCCGTCGCCCCGAGAATCAGTTCGACCTCGCGGGGAATATCGCGATACGCGGATTCCCATGTCGCGGCCAGATACTTGGTTGGGAACACCGTAACGTGGGCTCCCGCGCGTACCATCGCACGCACCACCGCATTGGCCCGCGGAAAACCGCAGCCCAGGTCGCAGTGCGGTACCCAGTCATCCACGTAGAGCACACGCGACCGAGATAGGTCTGCATACCTCGCCAGGAGCACATCGCACGCCCCCAATTCAGGGCGTTGTTCGAGGAGCTCCGCGTGTCTCGCCCGGAAAACGGACTGGTTTCGCGCTATCAGGCCGACTGCTTTTTCGCTCGACGAGCTCCCGTATTCGAAATGCAAGATAGTCGCTTCGGGTTCGTAGATCACTCGAAGTCCCAGCTTCCGAAGCCGAAGGCACAAATCTGCATCTTCGTAGTACGCGGGTTGGTACGCCGGATCAAAACCCTTCAACTGAGTAAACAGTTCCCTGCGCGTGAGCAAGAACGCGCCGGAACAGAAATCGACCTCCCGGCGGAACATGTATTCAGGGGCGTTAGGGTCATCTCCTCTTCCATAGCCCAGGCAGCTACCGTCCGGTCGGACGATAGTTCCCGCTTCCTGCAGTCTGCCATCGAGATTGACGATGCGAGCTCCGACAGCGCCCGCGCTTTCCGTATTTTCAAGAGTGTGCATGGCAGCCTGAAGCGCTCCGGGCATCAGGAAAGCATCGTTATTGAGGAACAGGAGGTACTCCCCCAGAAGGTATTGCAATGCCTGGTTGCAGGCTGCCAGGAAGTGACGGTTGGTGCTGTTGCGCACAACCTTGACGTGTTCCAGGCGGGAGAGCAACTGGGGCGTTTCGTCGCTCGAGGCGTTGTCCACGATAACCACTTCGTAGGGCAGTTGTACCGTCTCCAGAATCGACCGCAGGCAGGCATAGGTTAATGCGGCCTGGTTGTGCAGAACCAGTAGAATCGAGACTTTCGGCGCCTTCGCCGGTGGGAATTTCAAAACCGTCGCGCTCTGAAGAAACAAGCGCAATTGAAATGTGTTGAGTGCGAGAAAAACTTCGCGATGCGGCTGACTTGTCGGCGCGGGGGGATCTACCTGCTGCTCCTGGGCAGCAGCCGCCTCTCGCACTCGTGCAGGAAAAGTGCCGCATCCGACCGACCTTGCGCCGGACCTGGTCGTGGCACGCCCTTTGGATTTACCCCATTTAATGTAGTGAACCAGCGGATTCACACCTGCCCTTGCTACGTTCGGGTTCTGCTGCACGTACCAGTCGCTATCGAAGAGCGGGTTGGGATCGCGTCCCTCAATCGCCCCCCGTCGCAGGTAGTGTCTAAGCGGATTCACACCTGCCCTTGCTACGTCTGGGTTCTGCTGCAAATACCAGTCGCTGTCGAAAAGCCCCGACGCGGCAATTAAGAGCACATCGTGGAGCAGTCGGATGCCCTCCCAGAGAAGGTGCGGACTCCCCAGAAACCTGGTGACTGCTCTTCTAGGTTTACAAGCCTGGTCAGGCTGAATGAAGGATAAACGGTGTGTCTGGATCGCTTGCTCCTTGTGATTCAGTTGCGCGGAGAGTGCCTCGATGGTGCGTTCTTTCTGGTCAGCCTGAGAAGAAAGAGCCTGGATCGCTTGCTCCTTCTCAGCTATTTTCTGGCGCAAGGTTTCGTTTTCAGCGTTACTTTGGACTTGAACCGTCAGCCTATGACCAAGGCGAAAGAATAAGTCGCGTGTCTTGGCGATTTCCTCATCCGAGGACTCGAATAGTTCCCGCAGAGCCTTTACCTGCTCTTTGCCCACACCCAGCACACCAAGACCGTGTCCATGCACAAACTCGAAATGTGGGTAGAGTTGTTTCAGCTCGCCCCAGAGGCGCCAGACTCCGAAATCACTCTCTCGAACATTCGTATCGTG
>QHZC01000113.1 GCA_003224515.1 Acidobacteriota bacterium | reverse complement strand
GAAGGCGCTGGTCATCAATCATCCGTCACAGGCGCTTGCGGCGGCGGCGGCCATCGGCTATCCCGTGGTGATCAAACCGAACATTGGCGGAAGCGGCGCAGGAATCGAGCGCTTCAATTCGCCGAACGAACTGCGTAGCGCGGTAGAGGCGAATCGCCTTTACTTTGGTATTGATTCGACGGCGCTCGTCCAGGAGGCGTTTACGGCGCGCGAGGGGATCATTACGCGCGTGGAGGTTCTTGACGGGAAATTTCTCTACGCCATCCAGATTCATATCACCGGCGAGAGCTACAACCTGTGCCCGGCGGATATTTGTCAGAACACGCGAGGGGAAGAGCTGACCCGCATCGCTTGCCCGGTGGACGCGCCGAAGAGCGGGATGAAAGTGGAAGGTTACGAGCCGCCGCGGCGGGTGATTGAAGATGTCGAACGGATCGTGGAACTCGCTGGCGTCGAGGTTGGCGGGATCGAGTACGTGATTGACGACCGCACCGGGCGGCAACTCTATTACGACGTGAATGCACTTTCCAATTTCGTGGCCGATCCAGTGCGCGTCATTGGCTTCAATCCCTATTCACGGCTCACGGACTTCCTCATCGCCGAGGCGCAGCGTCACGAGGCGGGTCAGAGCGAGCGCGTTGTGGCAAGCGGAGGCCCGCAATGAGATACGGCTACTGGCTACCCGTTTTCGGCGGCTGGCTGCGCAACGTGGAAAACGAAAACATGGAAGTAAGCTGGGCGTACGTGAGGCGACTCGCCGAACGGAGTGAGCAGATTGGCTTCGACCTGACGCTGATCGCCGAGCTTAACCTCAACGACATCAAGGGCGTCGAAGCGCCATCGCTGGATGCGTGGTCCACGGCGGCAGCGCTGGCCGCGGTGACCGAACGAATCGAATTGATGGTGGCGGTCAGGCCGACTTTTCATCTTCCGGCGTTGCTGGCAAAGCAGGCGGCCACGATCGATCAGATCAGCAATGGCCGGCTAACGCTGAACGTGGTCTCTTCTTGGTGGGCGGACGAAGCGCGCAAGTACGGGGTCGCGTTCGAACAGCACGACGACCGCTACGCGCGCACCAGTGAATGGCTCGACGTTCTGGATGGGGTATGGAAGCAGGACCATTTTTCATATTCCGGGAAGTATTACCGGGTGGAAGACAACGTTCTTGAGCCGAAACCGGTTGCGAAGCCGCGGCCAACACTTTACGCCGGCGGCGAATCGGCGGCGGCAAAAGGGCTGATCGCCGAGAAGTGCGATGCCTATCTAATGCACGGCGATCCGCCGGAGCGCGTCGGCGAGAAAATCGCGGATCTGCGAGAACGCCGCGCGCAACACAATTTGCCGCCGCTCAAGTTTGGCGTTGCCGGATATGCGATTGTCCGTGAAACGGAGCGCCAAGCGCAGGATGAGCTGCGGCGCATCACAGATGTGCAGCAATCAGCAGCCGGATATGCGAATTACCAGCAATGGCTTGCCGGATCACAACTGGAGCAGCGCGTTTCGTTGGAAGACTATTCGGTTTCGAATCGCGGCCTGCGGTCCGGGCTGGTCGGCACACCCGAACACGTGGCCGAGCGTCTGGCCCAATTCGCAGCCGCGGGTGTTGACCTTGTTCTACTGCAATTCAGCCCGCAACTCGAGGAGATGGAGCGGTTTGCAGAAACTGTGATTCGCAAGCAGACCTCTACATCGGCGATGGTGTGATCGCCGAGGACGTTTCCCTTCTGGCCTAGGCACAGGGCCGAGGACGGGAAAGTCAGTCGGTGCTTTCGCTGTGGATCACCTTGACCCAGGACAGCCGCGAATCGTTCTCTTCCATCAGCCAGACGACCAGTTGATTGCCATCCGCGCCCCACAGCATCGCGAAGGTCCCCGGTGGCGGAAGTTTGCCACGCTCCACGGTACTTACCGTGCCAGCCGCGGGAAGCAGTGCTGCCATGGGGTTCCCAGACACAGCTTTGATCTGGTATAAGAGTGCCACTATTTCTTCTATAATAGGGACCAAAGATGATCCGCAATTCCTGCTTCCATCACAGGTGTCACCCGTAAAGTCTGGTGAATCCGGCAAAAGTTACAATACCTATAGTGCAGCGCCACACCCGCCACGTGATTCTCAACTTTCTTCGAGAACGCATTGGTGAGCCGAGTGAAGCGCCGCATATTCATTGGCATTGTGAGGTTCTGGCGTTCGACGTAGTTCGTGGAGATGTGTTTCACGTCTGGACGCCCAGCAATCGCTACGCTCTGGCAGCTGATGCACTCTCCCGGACGGTAGCGAATCTCGCTTGAAGAATCGCCTTCCTACACCTTGACAAGCATTGCGTAGTCAATTTCAGACCCGAATGCACTCTCTACGGCGGTGAAACTGAGTCGCTACCGCGAGTTGAATCCTGTAGGCAAAATGTGACGATTTGTCTATAATTATTGATTGTCTCTGAAGAGCTGGCCCCGCCTGAGTGGGTCTAAGAGGAAACAGGAACATGAATCCGGTAATTCGTAAACTACATGAAGCGCAATTGCGCAAAGACCTGCCCGAGTTCCGCGCGGGCGATACCGTACGCGTCAACGTGCGCCTGCAGGAAGGCGAAGGCGAGAAGGTGAAGGAGCGCCTCCAGGCATTCGAGGGTGTGGTGATCTCCAAGAAGGGCCGGGCGTCCAGCGCCACCTTTACGGTGCGCCGGGTCAGTTTTGGCGTGGGCATCGAACGCATTTTCCCGCTGCACTCGCCCACGATCAGCTCGATTGAAGTCGTCGGCAAAGGTAAAGTTCGCCGGGCACGGCTGTATTACCTGCGCGATCTGAAGGGTAAAGCCGCCCGCATTAAGCGCGCGGGACGCGAGGAAGTGGCTGCCGTGGCGACCGCGGGAACTGAAGCGAAGGCTTAATTCTCCGTTCGCTTTGAACGCTGCCCTAGCCCAACGATGGTAGTTAAGCCAGTCCTCCACTTCGTCAAAAAACGCGTCGCGACTCCGGTTGCAATGACAGATGCTCGGGCCGCTAGGGCTGGATGTTGGTGACGCCTTCTGCGCCGAGCTTGGGGAAATGCTTCTCATACCAGGCGATCGAGCGATCGGTGGAATCGATTACGTGCTTGGTTTCGGCGAGGCCGTGGCCTTCGCGCGGGTAGCGCACGAAAATTGCCTCCGTGCCCACGTCTTTCAAGGCGATGAAGAACTGCTCGGCTTCGGCGATGGGTACGTCGTTGTCATTTTCGCCGTGCATCAACATTGTGGGTGTGTGCGCGGCCGCGACATGCTTTAGCGCGGAGCGTTCCCATGCGACGTCCATCAGGCTGCCCTGATGCAGGAACTGGCCGAATTCCATTTCTTCATACTGGTTGTAGTAGGTCATGTAGTTGTAACTGATGAGGTTGGCGATCCCGGCGATGGGAATCGCAGCCTTGAATTCATTCGTTTGGGTGATGAGCCAGTCGGTCAGTTGACCGCCGTAGCTCACGCCCTCGATGCCCAGGCGCTCGCGATCGATCCATAGGTAGCGGC
>QHZC01000608.1:1856-3498 GCA_003224515.1 Acidobacteriota bacterium | reverse complement strand
TCGGACTGTTGGATCGCTATTGCCTATCACCTGTCGCACCAACCGACATGGAGAATCACAAGCGCTGATGGAATCGTACATTTTCCCAGCCATATGATTCTGGGCTTGTAGCGCTATGCCGACTTACTAATCCCTCGTGTGCATTCAAACGAAGTTCCGGTTTGACCATTCAGCAGCCAGACGTTCAGATAGCGTTATGAAGATTACTAACCGACTCCAACGGCTGAGCGCCTGGAGAGCGAAGAGTCCGAATATCCCGCATGGGCGGTTGGCCGAAGAAGCGGCTGTATTCGCGATTGAATTGGCTGGCGCTCTCGTATCCGACCTCGAATGCCGCACTGGCGGCGTCCACACCATCCATGAGCATGCATTCCCGCGCTGCATGCAACCGAAGTTGCTTTTGATACTGAAGAGAACTCATAGCGGTCAGCGCCCGAAAATGATGGTGCAGCGTGGAGACACCCATGCCCGCGATTTTTGCAAGATATTCCACTCGTAGCGGCTTCGCGTAGTTTGTTCTGACCCACGCGATTGCCTTAGCTGTTCGGTGGCTCTGATCTCCGAGCGTGGCAATCGCTCGAAGGCGTGCCCCCTCAGGTCCCCGCAGGATTCGGTAGATGATCTCGCGTTGAATCAGGCCACTCAGAAAGGGAATATCCTGCGGCGCGTCCAGCAGGTCTATGAGCCGGCAGCAAGCATCGAGCAACTCCGCCGTGGTCTCACCGGTGGCCATGGCACAGGACTGTCAGACGGCGCCTCAGGCGCCTGAATCTCTTCTCGGCTCAGAAGTTCTCGGACGAAAGGCATTTCGAGCTTGAGCACGAAACAGAGATAGGGCACCTCCTCGCTTGCCTCGATCACGTTGCATATGACTGGCCAATCGAGCGATGTCAGCAGGTATCGCGACTGGTCAAAGATGAATGTGGTTCCGGCGAGGGTTGCTCGCTTGCGCCCTTGCGCGACCAAGGCCAAGCTCGGCTCGTACGTCGCTGAGGCCGGTGCTGTTGGTGCAGTCCGCCGGGTCAGCAGCAAACCGGGAATGTCTGTTATTAGTTTCTCTTTGGACCCAATGAAAGAGCCAAATTTTATGAGCCAGTTCCTTCCGCGATTCACGGGCTCGATCTGGCGATGGAGTGGCACTTTTATTGGTGTTTTTCATTCCGCTGGTTTCCTTACCCTTGCCCTAAGATAGCCGCTCGGCTCCGAATACACCAATGAGTCTTCACATAACAAGAGAAATAGGCAATGAGTCGGAAGGATCGGGCTACCGCTTCCACGGCGTCTGAGCTAACCTTGGGATGAGAGAAACGGTTCGCAGGGAGAAACAATGCAAAAACGCAGGCTTGGAAAAAGCGATCTGGAAGTATCGGACATCGGGCTCGGCTGTATGGGAATGAGCTTTGGCTACGGTCCGGCTGCAGACAAGCAGGAGATGATCTCGCTGATTCGGGCGTCCGTCGAACGCGGCATCACGTTCTTCGATACGGCAGAGGTATATGGCCCGTACACAAACGAAGAACTCGTGGGTGAAGCCCTCGCCCCGATCCGTGGAAAAGTGGCAATAGCCACCAAGTTCGCGTTCAAAATTGACCCGAACACCGGCAAACAGGTCGGGCTGGATAGCCGGCCGGAGCATATCAAG
>QHZC01000608.1:0-1807 GCA_003224515.1 Acidobacteriota bacterium | reverse complement strand
CGGGAGCGGTGAAAGGGCTGATTCAGCAAGGCAAGGTGAAGCGCTTCGGACTTTCTGAAGCAGGGGTGCAGACCATTCGTCGCGCACACGCAGTTCAACCCGTCACCGCACTCCAGAGTGAATATTCGCTCTGGTGGAGAGAGCCTGAAGCCGAGGTGATCCCGACACTGGAGGAACTCGGGATCGGGTTCGTTCCATTCAGTCCTCTTGGTAAAGGCTTCCTTACCGGAAAGATCGGCGAAGATACGAAGTTCGACAAAAGCGATTTCCGCAACATCGTCCCTCGCTTTACGCCAGAGAACCGGAAAGCGAATCAAGCGTTGGTGGATCTGATTGGCAGATTTGCGCAACAGAAGAAAGCGACACCTGCTCAGATCGCGCTCGCTTGGCTGCTTGCGCAGAAACCGTGGATTGTGCCGATCCCGGGCACGACCAAGCTCCATAGGCTCGAAGAAAACATCGGAGTCGCTAACGTCGAACTTTCACCGGACGAACTCCGCGTACTGGAGACCGCGACCTCAAAGATCGCGGTGCAAGGTGCTCGGTACCCCGAAGAACTGCAAAAAATGGTGGGCCGCTGACTTTACGTACCAGAAGCTGATTTCTCTCTATCTCCCAGCCTCCGAGGAAGCCAAGAAACCGACCACGAGGATGCGCAGCAAAGCTCGGGACGAGCTTCGCGCGCGCCGCACATGATTTCGTCTTTAACTACGCGCGCAGCTAGCAGACGCTGAAAAGGCATGCCCGTGAGACGCAGAAAAACGCTCAGCCGGGAACTAAACCCACTGAGGCCGAAAGTGAGGTTACGCCTTCGATTGGGTCGCGATAGATCCAGGATTCCACGGCGCCACCGCTTGGCCTGCTGAACGCGAATGGTAGTTCAGAGCTGCATCTTCAGCAATAGTTGACTTCTCCAGTACAGAGAGCAAAGACAACAACCTACATCTCTGTTCAACGTCATGAAGGACCAGGCAGCACTTCGAGGTTCAGATAAGTCCGCGAACGCGCTGCTGGTCAGAGATTCGAGGACAGGATCACGCTTTTCGCCGCGGCGCTGGAGGCCGCTTCCGATAGCGAAGAGCAAACGCAAATTCCGGCTCCCAATCTCCGAAGCCAACGATCGCGAAGAGCACCGCCAAGTTTTGCCATGGGGACTCTCCAAGAAGGAGTTGAGTAAGAAAGGTCATTCCATCCGCAGGGCACGCATGGGATCGGTTCGCGTTGCGCGCCAAGCGGGTAACAAGCACGCCGCCGATGCGGTAACAGTCATCACCGCAAATGCCGACGCGAAGGCCAAAGGATCGCGAGGGCTGACTTGATAGAGCAGATTGCCGAGCAGGCGCGTCAGGAGCAGGGCGGCGGCGGCTCCGAGCAGGACGCCTGCGCCGGTGAGTGCGAGGCCGCGGGAGAGCACGAGGCGCAGCAAATTCGATGCTCCGGCGCCGAGCGCCATGCGCAAGCCGAGTTCGCGCGTACTTTGCGAGACAGCGTAGGACATCACGCCGTAGAGGCCGACGGCGGCGAGCAGCAGCGCTAAGCCACCTAGAATTGCGACGAGCGTCACGGCCACCATTTGCGGCGACGTGGAGCGCTCGAGTTCTTCCTGCAAGGTGATCACTTCGTAGGGCGCGAGATTAGCGTCCAGCGCACGCACTTCGCGAGCGATCGCGGGGCCCATCACTTCCTGACCTAGCGGCGTGCGCACAAAGAGGGCACTGCCGCGGCGATTGTTCTGGCGCAGCGGAAGAAAGAAGAACGGCTTGGGATTTTCGCGCACGCTCGAATACTTGGAGTCCTTCGCCACGCC
>QHZC01000609.1 GCA_003224515.1 Acidobacteriota bacterium | reverse complement strand
AAGGCGCCTTCGGTGAATTTCTGAATGTTGCCCTTGTGCACCAGCGTCACGCTCTTCCGCTTGTTCGCGAGCGCGTACTTGATGGCGCGCCGAACCAGCCTTTTCGTGCCCGTCGGAGAAATGGGCTTGATGCCCACTCCGGAGTCCCAGCGAATCTGCTTCTTCCCATCCTTCAGCATCTCGTTATTCAGAAATCCCAGCAACTTCTTCGCTTCTGGCGAGTCGGATTTCCACTCGATCCCGATGTAAACATCTTCGGTATTTTCTCGGAAAATGAACACATCCATTTTTTCCGGTTCGCGAACGGGGGAGGGAACGCCGGGGAAGTACCGCACCGGCCGCTCGCAGGAGTAAAGATCCAAGAGCTGCCGCAAAGCCACATTCAGCGAACGGATGCCGCCTCCAACCGGCGTGGTGAGCGGTCCCTTAATGGCCACTCGAAAGTCACGGATAGCATCGACGGTATCGTTCGGCAGCCATTCGTTGAATGCCTTGAATGCCTTCTCGCCGGCGAAAACTTCGAACCACGCCACGCGCCGCTTCCCGCGGTACGCGCACTCCACCGCCGCATCGAACACGCGCCGCGACGCCTTCCAGATGTCACGCCCCGTCCCATCCCCTTCGATGAACGGAATAATCGGCGCGTCCGGCACTTGCAGCTCGCCGCCACTGTATCCGATCGGCTTGCCTTCGGAGGGAACGACCTTCCCGTTATACGAACTCTTCATGAATACGGCTCCTTGGAATAAGTTCGACTGCTCTACCGGCGCACGAGGAAAGGGATGCGCCTACAACCACCATACAGCCCGGCAGGCTCCGGTAAACTGGAGAAGATATCACAATCACGCAGCCGAAGAGTATAATCACGCTCGATGGTAGTGGCTTATCCGTCTTCGGAGAGGGCGCGCGTCAGCCACGACCAGATTGCTCTTGAGAAAGCCTCCTGTCATAGGGCAGGCAGTCGATGTTTCCAGGATGACCCGCGTGGCCGTCCTAGGGGAGCAATTCGGTAAGCCGTTTGTCGCACAGGCCAGGAAACTTGATCTGAGTTCGTCCAGCGCGGTGGAGAGCATTTTGGAACGCGCGGATGGCCCAGAATGCTAGAGCCGATCACGGGCCGCCGGCAGATCTGAGGCTTTCGTTAGGTCTCTGCTGCGCTGGTCCGCGCTTGAGGGAGGGTGTCATGCAGCAGACCTTCGCTGTCGGTATCGGAGGTGCAGCCGGTCAAGGTGTAGCTACGCCGGGCGACATTTTCGCAAAGATCTTCAGCCGGCGGGGCCTTCACCTGAATGCCTACAACGCCTATCAATCCATCATTCGCGGCGGCCATACTTTTCTAACCATTCGTACGGGCCCGGGAAGGGTCACCAATATGGGTGACGGGACCGACCTGCTCATTCCCCTCAACCAGGACAGCATGGACCGTCACCTGAAGCTGCTCACTGCGGGCGCTGCCTGTATTTACAATGCCGACACGATCGAGCCGGGCTCCGCAGCTAACGGCGTGCAACTTTGCCCTCTTCCGGTTTCTGAGTTGGCCGACATCACGCGAAACAAAGTCGCGCAGAATACGCTCGCAATCGGCGCCGGCTTGCACCTGATGGGCGTCGGCTTCTCTGCGTTAGAGGAAGTCCTCCGGGAACAGTTCAAGAAAAAAGGCGATGCCGTGGTGGCCGAAAACGTCGGTGTCGCGCGCGCCGGCTACGATTATGCCGCCGCGCACTTCACAGCTTTCCCGAACACGCTCCCCAAAACAGAAAACCGCTACGCGATCCTGAGCGGCAATGTTGCGATGGCCATGGGCGGCGCGGCAGCGGGCGTAAAATTCTATTGTGCCTACCCCATGAGTCCTTCGACCGGCGTTCTGCACTGGATGGCGGCACATGCGCGCAAAGCCGGCATAATGGTCCGGCAGGTGGAGGACGAGATCGGCGTGATCAATATGGCGATCGGCGCGGCCCATGCCGGCGTCCGCGCCATGTGCGCTACCTCAGGCGGCGGCTTCGCTCTGATGAGCGAGGGCCTTGGCATGTCCGCTATGATCGAAACGCCCGTGGTGGTCATCAATTGCCAGCGCGCCGGCCCGTCCACAGGCGTTCCCACCAAGACCGAGCAGGGCGACCTCTGGCAAATGCTCGGAGCGGCTTTTGGCGATTACCCCCGAGTGATCGCGGCTCCGCTGGACATCGGCGATTGCTTCAAACTCATCCCCGAGATATTCAATATCGCCGACCGCTTTCAATGTCCGGGCCTGGTGCTTTGCGATCTGCTGCTATCGGAAGGCAGGCTCAGCGTACATCCGAAAGATCTCGATTTCCGTCCCACCATCGACCGCGGCGAGCTCATCACTAGCACCAACGGAGTGTCCCCCGGCATTGCCACAAACGGAGACTACAAACGGTACAGGATCACCAAGAGCGGCATTTCACCGCGGGCGATTCCGGGCGTGCCCGGCCACATTCACACGGTCGCTACTGACGAACACATGGAAGACGGCGTATTGATCAGCGACGAGTTCACCAATCCGGTCAAGCGCCGCGCCATGATGGAAAAACGCATGCGCAAGGTGGCTGGCATTGAGGCTGCCGTTCCGCCCCCTGCGCTGATAGGTCCGCGCCATGCCGATGTGACCTTGATCGGCTGGGGGTCGACAGCTTGTGAGATCCTCAATAACCAAGGAATTTCTGCCAATCAGCTGCAGATCCGCTGGCTCGTGCCACTGCACGGCGAGGCCATTCTCGAGATTCTAAGAGACTCGCGGCACAGCATCATGGTGGAGAACAATTACAGCGGGCAATTTGCGCGCTACTTGCGGAGCGAAACGAGCTTCGTGCCCAACGGTCATATTCGCAAATACGATGGCGAACCCTTCATGCCGCACCACATCGTAGAAGCCGTGAAAGAACAGCTCGCCGGCAAGACGCAACTTTCCGTTCCCATGCACGAGATTATGGTCTGAGGGAGGAGACGCCGATGGCCACAAGCGTACCGCGTACAAGTCAACTGACCATGGCCGATATGAAAGGGAGAGTCGATCCCGACTGGTGCCCCGGGTGCGGCGACTTCGGTGTGCTTGCTGCCGTTCAAAAAGCTCTGATCGAGCTGCAGATACCGACCCACAATGTGGTCACGATAAGCGGCATCGGCTGCTCCTCGAACTTCCCGGGATACATGAATACCTATGGCATGCACACTCTGCACGGCCGGGCTCTGGCGGTGGCTACCGGCCTGAAGCTCGCCAATCACGGGCTCACTGTGCTAGTGACGGGCGGGGACGGGGACGGATTCGGCATTGGCGGCAATCACTTCGTCCACTCCATGCGCCGCAATGTGGACCTGCTTTACGTCGTCATGGACAATCAGATTTACGGTCTGACAACGGGCCAGACCTCTCCGACAAGCCGCGTCGGCATGAAGACGAAAAGCATGCCCTTCGGCAACGTCGAAGCACCGATTAATCCCATTTCCCTGGCTCTAGCGGCAGGCGCCACGTTCGTTGCTCGCGGTTACAGCGGCGAGCAGAAGCACCTCACGGAACTGATCAAGCAGGGCATCGAGCATCCTGGTTTCTCGTTCCTGGACGTCTTCAGCCCCTGCGTCACGTATAATCACGACAATACCTACCAGTGGTTCCGTCCGCGTGTGAAGAAGCTCGAAGACGACTCCGCTTATGACCCCACCAACTGGTTGACGGCCATGGGAAAATCACTGCACTGGGGGGATGAGATCCCCATCGGGAAATTCTTCGAGCGCACCGACGTGCCTACTTTGCACGGTGCCGAGCCGGTCCTGAACGATGGCCCGCTGGTCCATCGCGACCTGTGCGTGCCTGTCGACGCGGCTCGCTCGTTCGTCGAAGAGTTAATGTAGCTATACGGCCAGCGGTTGCCGCCACGGCTCCCACTCTTCAAAGGGTGTTCCTGCGCAGGATGGGCTCGCGTTCCCGGGACTTGACCCGCAAGGGGCCGATTTCGGTTTCACAATAGAGGAGCGAAACCCATGATGATGGACTGGAACCAATACCAGAAGGAAATCGGCGCGCGACTCGGCGAGCTGATGAAGCTCTCACCGGACACGGTTCGGGGCTACCAAATGTTGTCTGCTGCGGGGTCGAAGACGAATCATCTCGATGAAAAAACGCGCCAGTTGATCTCCCTTGCCGTCGCCGTCACCACCCACTGTGATGGCTGCATCGTCGTGCACACCGACGCAGCATTGAAAGCCGGCGCTAAGAAAGAAGAAATTGCCGAAGCGCTCGGAGTTGCTGTCGGCATGAACGCCGGCGCGGCGCTGATTTACTCCACGCGCGTGCTCGACGCCGTCGACGCAAAGTCAGCGCAAGCTCACGGCGCCTAACGCGGACTAATCGTAATACTCCTGCCCGAGGT
>QHZC01000607.1:2239-2727 GCA_003224515.1 Acidobacteriota bacterium | reverse complement strand
GCCACGGGGGCAATGCCATTTCGCGGGGATACTTCTGCGATTATTTTTGATGCGATTCTCAACCGGCCACCATTACGCCCATTGCGGCTCAATCCCGATTTGCCGCTTAAGTTAGAAGAGATTATCAGCAAGGCGCTGGAAAAGGACCGCGATCTGCGTTACCAGGTGGCCGCGGAAATGCGAGCAGATCTGAAGCGGTTGAAGCGCGAGACCGAATCAAGCCAGACTCCGCAAGTGGTCTCGGCAACTTCGGTGGCGGCTGTCTCCGCGCCGGCGCTTCCCACGGCTCAACAACACGGGAGTTCCGCGGTTGTTGCCGTGGTGAAGCAGCATAAATGGGGAGCCACTGGGATTGCGATGGCCGGACTGACCGTTTTGGCTGCGGCGGTATTTGGAGTCTACTCGCTGCTGCATCGTACAAGCGCGACTCATTTCCAGAATTTCACGATCACCCAGGTCACCAACTCGGGCAAGGCTGGACTCACGGC
>QHZC01000607.1:0-2223 GCA_003224515.1 Acidobacteriota bacterium | reverse complement strand
TGTGGCTACACAACCTTCCGACCAGCAGCGACACACAAGTGATCCCGCCTGCGCCAGCTTCCTACAAGAGTCTCATGTTTTCACCGGACGGAAATTATCTCTATTTCATTAAAGCTGTGGACGCGACAAACATCAACTTCGATCTTTTCCGGGCGCCGGTGCTGGGAGGCACCCCTCAAACAATAATCCGGGGGATTGACAGCGACATCGCCTTCTCTCCCGATGGGCGGCGCATCGCCTTCGCTCGAGTAAATGATCCGGAGGCAGGCAAGTACAGATTAATGACATCCAATCTGAATGGCGGCGACGAGCAGGTTCTGAATGCCGTTGCGCCAGCTTCTGATGCCCCTGCGTTCGTCGCCTGGTCCCCGCGAGACGGGCAGCTGGCGTACCGACTGTTCAAGCCGGACAAGGCTCTCGGAGGAATCGCCCTGTTCGATATCGAAACCAAGAAAATAGGCAGATTCGCTACCTTCGATGACAAGCTTACTCAGGACTTCAAGTGGCTCCCAGATGGACGTGGACTCCTGTCGTTGTATTCGCGAAAGGGACCAGATTACTATCAGCGGTCGCAGATCGGAATCGTTGCGGAGGGGACCGATCAGCTCCAGCCGATCACTCGGGATACCAATAGTTATGCGACTTTGACTCTTTCTGCCGACGGAAAAACTCTAGCCACTGTCCAGACCAAGAGCACGCAGAATCTATACGTCCTTCCAGCCGCAGGTAGCCAATCGCCGACGGCGAACCCATTGCTTCCTCAGGGACAGAATGTTTACGGGTTCGACTGGTCCGCGGACGGGAATCTGGTTTTCACCGACTATATTCGCGTGTTGAGGATCAGTACCGACCGGAGCGTTCCGACGCAGTTGGTGGGTGATCCAACCGCAGCGATTGTTGAATTGGCGGGTTGCGGGACTCATTACCTGGTGTTTTCCTGGGCATTTCATGGGGGCACAAACTCAGCGAACGTCTGGCGTACCAACGCCGACGGCACAAATCCCGTGAAATTGACCGACGGAAAGGACGATCGAGCGCCAGTGTGTTCGGCAGACGGGAAATGGGTATATTACTGGGACCTTGCGTTGCAACAACTATGGCGGGTACCGACAGCCGGCTCAGGAAAACCCGAAATGTTCCCGGGGAGCGCTGTTCCCCGAACCTTCCCCACAGGGACTGGGCTGAGTCCATCTCCCGACGGGAAGGTTCTCGCTTATGTCCTGGCTACCATGCCAACATCGGAGGATCCCTATCCGCAATCTAAGGTCGCACTCCTGGAGTCTTCTTCGACGCCTTCGCCACCGCATCTGATTGACGCGGACGAGCGGATTTCGAGCGGAGGCTTGAACTTCACGCCGGATGGGAAGGCGGTGGCCTACCCGATCCGCGAAAATGGCGTGGACAATATCTGGGTGCAACCGCTCGACGGCTCGCGTGGCCGACAGATCACCTACTTTGATTCGGAGCAGATTCTCAACTTCCGTTGGTCAGCGGAGGGCAGAAGCCTCTGCATACTCCGCGGCCATACCGAATCCGACGTCGTCCTCATACGCGAATCGTCTCAATAGCCCTAGGCCTGACATCAAAATTGATGCCATCCTCGGAGACAGACCATCCGTCTTTCCATCAGGAGACTCCAAACGTGAAACCGCGCAGCTTCGTTCTCGCATCTGCATCTGTCCTATTCATGCTCTGTGCATTTCGGCTGCTTGCCAGACCTGACGCGCCAAAACAGTTCGACCCAAAACTATTCCAGGAGCTGCGGTGGCGCTTGATCGGACCATCTCGTGGGGGGCGAGCACTGGCGGTAGCGGGCGTGCGCGGGCAGCCGGAAGTTTTTTATTTCGGAAGCGTGGGCGGTGGAATTTGGAAGAGTGATGACGCGGGGCGAACGTGGAATCCGATCTTCGATTCGCAGCCGATTGCATCGATTGGGGCGCTCGCCGTTGCGCCGTCGGATTCGAACGTGATCTACGTCGGCTCCGGAGAAGCCGACATGCGCTCCTCGATTTCCTACGGAAATGGCATGTACAAGTCCACGGACGGCGGCAAGTCATGGGCCCACATCGGGCTGGATGACTCGCGGCAGATCGGGCGGATCATCGTGGACCCACGGGACCCGAACAGGGTTTTTGTCGCTGCGCTGGGTCATGCTTACGGGCCAAACCAGGAGCGAGGCGTGTTTCGTTCGAAAGATGGCGGAAAGACCTGGCAAAAAATCTT
>QHZC01000606.1 GCA_003224515.1 Acidobacteriota bacterium | reverse complement strand
TCGCGTCCAGAAGAGACCGAATCCGCGTCCAGTCCACCGTCGTCCGCTTGATCTCGAAGGGAAACACGATGTTCTGAAGGAGGTTCCGCCAGGGGAGCAGATTCGCCTCCTGGAAGATCAGCCCGATCTCCCGGGGGCGCGGGCCGCGCACGGGCTCGGCATCGAGGAGGATCTGCCCGCTCGTCAGGGCATGCAATCCCGCCATCGCCCACAACAGAGTCGTCTTCCCACAGCCGCTCGGACCGAGGAAACACAGGAACTCCCCCGGTCGAACGTCCACGGAGAAACGGTCGAGCGCAGGGACCCGGGCGGCTCTGGTCTCGTAGACCTTCGTCGCCTCCACGACGCGGATCTTGGGCGCCGCTTCTGGTCGCGCCCCGGGGTCGACGCTCAGAACCATCCCTCCTCGTCGGGATCGGCATACTGCATGAACTCGACGACCACTCCCTCATGGTCGACGAAGGCGACGGTGACAAAGCCGTCTCCCACGTCAAAGGGCTCGAGGAGCAATCTCTGGCCCCTGATCGCCTTGTGGACGTCTGCAACCCGGTAGGCGATGTGCGGCTGTGTGCGCAACGGTCCCGTCACAGGGCTGTCGGGCTCGTACCTGAGCCACTCGATGTGGAAGGGATGCGCTCGTGGGCTCGTTACCCACACGCGAGTCGCCTTGACCCACCGCTCCCCGGGCTTCTTCTCGGACGTCACCAAGCCAATGTGGTCGAATCGGATACGTTCGATCCGGGACACAGACCAATCCCCAGTCACCGTCGGTGTGGGTAATCCATGCTCCGTCGGTCCAGCCATATCCTCTTTCGGCTCAAGTGGAAGAGTTTCAACAGATCCGGTGGGAGAAGCGGAGTGGGCTGCGGGGGGTGCGCCGGCTGTTGAGGGCTCTGTGGGCGCATGAACTGCGGCGAGCCGGCCAGGGAAAATCTGGGATCACCGACAGTATCCCCCACGGAGAACGACACTCGGACTCCGGCCGCCCCGAGCAAAGAGGTTAGCGCCTTCCCACCAAGTAGAAACCTCTCACATGACCACCTATTTGCTTAGGCGTATGTTAAGCACGGTCCCACTGGTAGTCGGTGTTTCGATCATCGTCTTCGGGATTCTTCAAGCAATGCCGGGTGGCCCCTTGGCCGTGTACTTGGACAATCCTTATATCACGGGCAAGGATCTGGCGTTACTCAGGCATCAACTCGGCCTCGACCAGCCCCTCTACATACAATACATCCGGTGGTTTGAGTCCTACATGTCTGGCCGATGGGGCGTCAGCTACGCATCAGGTGAACCTGTGGGACGTTTGATCGCCGGCCGGGCGCCGGCCACGGTCCTGTTGATGGGAGCATCTTTCATGGTGGCGGCGGTCTTCGCCATCACGGCGGGCGTGTACAGTGCGGTGCGGCAGTATTCGCTCTTCGACTACTCCGTGACGCTCTTCTCGTTCCTGGGCATTTCCGTGCCCGTCTTCTGGCTTGGGCTCATGCTGCAATTGCTCCTTGCCGTGAACCTTGGCTGGCTCCCTGTCGCCGGGTTCGGCGCCGCGGACAACTCCATGGATGTGCTGCGCCACCTCATCATGCCGACCATCGTGCTCTCGCTGTTTATCGCCGGACGGTGGAGCCGTTTCACGAGGGCAGGCGTCCTGGAGGTCCTCAGCCAGGACTACGTCCGTACCGCCCGCGCGAAGGGCCTCTCCGAGCGCACGGTCATTTTTCGCCACGCCTTGCGAACGAGCCTGACGCCCGTGGTGACCATCATGGCGCTCGACCTGGCGGGCCTCTTCTCGGGAGCGGTGGTCACGGAAACCGTCTTCGCCTGGCCGGGCATGGGGAGTCTGCTCATTCAGTCCATCTCCAACGTCGACTATCCCACGTTGCTCGCCATCCTGATGCTGAGTTCGTTTGCCGTCATCCTCTCGAATCTGCTCGTCGACGTCCTGTATGGGATCCTCGATCCGAGAATCGTCTACCGTTGAGCCGGTTGAGCATCATCGTCGCGATGCCCCGCAAATCAAGCCTCTATCGGGACACCTGGCGTCGATTCGCGCGTGACCGCCTCGCCATCGGCGGGCTCATTATATTGCTCACCCTCGGGCTCGCCGCTGGGTCGGCGCCATTGCTGGCGCGCTTCGCGCCGAACCAGGTCGACTTGCGGAAATTGGACGCCGCCCCGTCGCGCGCCCACTGGTTCGGGACGGACGACCTGGGCCGGGACGAGTTCAGCCGCGCACTCTACGCCGGCCGCGTGTCCTTATCCATCGGTGTCCTTAGCGCCGCCGTGGCGGCGGTCGCCGGCACCACGGTGGGCTCGTCCGCGGGATACTATGGGGGAGGCGTTGATAGCGTCCTCATGCGCGCCACGGATGTCGTGCTCTCCATCCCTCCGCTGCCGTTGGTCATCGTCCTTTCGGCCATTGCCAAACCCTCGCCCCTGATCCTGATTCTGATCATCGCCGGAATCGGCTGGATGGGCACCGCCCGGCTCGTGCGCAGCGCGTTCCTGACGATCCGCGAGGGCGAGTACGTCGAGGCGGCTCGGGCCATGGGGTGCAGCAACCTTCGCATCATCCTGCGCCACGCCCTGCCCAACAGCCTGGGGCCCGTCATCGTGGCCGCAACGCTCGCCGTAGGCAATGCCATCATCACCGAATCCGTGCTATCCTTTCTCGGCGTCGGCGTGCAACCCCCGACCGCATCGTGGGGCAATATGCTGCAGCACGCCGAATCCACGATGGCGACGAACCCGTGGCTCTCGATTTTCCCGGGGCTTTTCATCTTATTGAGCGCGCTGAGCGTCAACGCTCTGGGCGACGGGTTGCGCGATGCGCTCGACGTGCGCATGAAGGAATAGCCGGCAGAGGAAGCGCACCATACGGGAGTCCGCCACACCGCGGCATGGGGGGGAGAAGACCACGATGAGCGGGATTGGAGTCTGGAGGGCTGCGCGTGTCCGAAGCGTGTGGATGCTGCCGGTGGTGGGCGGACTGATCTCGGTCATCGCGGTTGGGACAGGTTCGGGGATGACAGCCGTCGGCGCGCAGCGGAGCGATCAGCTCGTGATCGCGTATTTCCAGGAACCCGACACCCTCAATCCATACGCCACCCACGTGCTCGCCGCGAAAGAACTGGCCGTCGTCGAAGGATTCGAGGCCACAACCGACAAGATGGAGTACGTTCCCCGGGCGGTGCAGCGGGGCCCTACCCTCTCCAATGCCGGCGTCCAAATGACCGGCGGCAAGATGTCGGTGACGTGGCGGCTCAAGCCCGGCTTGACCTGGAGCGACGGCCAGCCCGTCACGTCCGCCGATGCCGAGTTCACGTACAAGGCGATGACCGACCAGTCGTTCCGTGTCGACAGTCGAGCCGGGTGGCCGCTCATCGACAGCGTCAAGACTCCGGACCCGTTGACGGTCGTCGTCTCGTTCAAAGAACCCTACGCCGGGTATCGCGATCTTTTCCGCTACCTCTTGCCGAAGCACGTCCTCGAAGGCAAAGACCTGAACACCTACCAGGCCTACAACCGGTCGCCGGTGTCCACGGCACCCTATATCGTCCAACAATGGGCCGCCGGACAATATCTTGTCACGGTGGCCAATCCCCACTACCGGGACAGCGCGCAAGGTCTTCCCCATATCAAGAAAATAACCTGGCGCTTCGTCCGCGATGCGAACACGCGGATCAACATGCTGAGGACCGGGGAAGCGCAGGTGGCGTGGTCTCTCCCGTTCGACCAGATCAAGCCGTTGCAGAGCGCGCCGGGGGTCAAGGTGGTCGTGCACCCCCTGAACGCCTGGATGCATTTCGACTTCAATTTCAAGAAGCCGCTGTTCCAGGATCTGCGGCTCCGTCAGGCGGCGATCTACGCGATTAACAAGGACGCCATCGTCAGCGAGGTCCTGGGAGGGCTGGGGAC
>QHZC01000604.1 GCA_003224515.1 Acidobacteriota bacterium | reverse complement strand
TAGATAGCGCGTAAGCCCAAAGCTCACGCACAAGCCGATGAACGTGCCTGCAACAATCAGGCCCAGGCCCTTGCGGAGCACCATCCCCAAGATGGCGCTCTGCTGTGCGCCGAGCGCCATGCGAATTCCGATCTTGTCTGCAGCGACACCGTGTAGGTCATCACGCTGAATATCCCAATGACGACTAGCAACAACCCGATCCCCACGAATGAGCTCATTTTGCAGAATTCATTTTAGGTCGGTTCACGCCGAGATAACCGAGAGTGCGCCGTGTTCTTTGCGGGTGGGCCGAACAGTGATTTCAACATCTTGACGTAGGGCCGTCAGGAACTCCATAAGGCGTCCAATGGAAAAATTACCCGCGCGGTTCCGCATCAGCAAGGAAACCTGAGGCTGTTGCACGCCGAGAATTTTGGCGATCTCCACCTGTGTCATGCCACTGTCCTTGAGGATGGTATAGATTTGCAGAGTGAGCTGCGCCTTGAGCAGCTCCTGCTCAGGATTGGGAAGGCCAAGGTCAGCAAAGACGTTGCCGCTGCCTTCGGTTACGCGGGCAACGCGATTGCGTGTTTTTTGGGCTTTCGTTTTCATTTTAGTTTTGCCTTTCTCAGTAGTCGCGTTCTGCATCCGCAAGTCTCTGTTTAATTAGATCGATCACTCTTGGCGGTGTCGCGATACCTTTTGTAGATTTCTTCTGAAATACATGCAAGACATAGATGACATCCAGAAAACGCACCGTGTAAACGGCCCGCCACGCGTTGCCTTGGTGCGAAGCCACAATTTCGAGTACGCTGGCACCGCCGAAGCCCTTAAGGGGCTTGGCGGCAGGATCGGTCTTGCCCTCCTGGGCTGCAAATAGCGCGTGTCCGATGTCGATCCTGACGGGGCGAGGGAAAGAGCGCAAATCCCTGAGCGACGTCCCTATCCATCTGACAGGCTTCAACCAGCTTCCCATCTCTATACCAGTATACATATTTCTATATATCATTGCTAGTGTGACCAGGCGCTTCTGCGGTCTATCAACAAAGGAGGCAGAATTGGGGGACACGGCTTTACACCCAAGGTGATCTGGGCAATTGTGAAAGCTAACGCGAAATGCTGTGGTCTGCCATCGGTGGCACCGCACGATTTGAGAAGGACCTGTGCGCGATTGTGTCATCAGTCAGTAGGGGAACTAGATCAGATTCAATTCCTGCTCGGCCACGTTTCAATTCAGACGACGGAGCGATATTATGTGCAGACAGTAGATATGTGCAGGGAGGTGGCCTAACTTGATGATTGCAAGGCGATTCACTTTGGTGGACTCAACATAACATCTCGTTCGATTGGCGGAACTTGAGGTCCAGGTTTGGCATACACGCATGTCCTGCGAAGGGTTACAAAGAACGGAGCTAGTTAACTAGGTCCTTGTCTGCTGCCAGCATGGAATCATTTGGACTGGCGAAGACTCGTTGATTTTATTAAGTGCGTTTCGTTTCATCTCCAGATTTGTCCTCGCCTAAATCTGAGTCGTTTTGAGATCCACGTGGCCCGGGAATGCGGCGACACCCATGGCACTCCGAGGAGTGCATCAGAAATGCTGAGTGACGTTCTGAGGAAAAACGTGTGACCTAGTGAAGTTCAAAGCCGCTGTCCGGTTCGCAGTGTTTGAAGGAGGTTTGATGTGCAAGTGGATGAGGCGGGTGTTCCGAAGCTGCCTGCTTGTGCTTCCGATTGCAGTCGTTGGATGCCAAAAATCGTCGCCTGGGGCGTCGAACGCTGGTCGTGATGCCGGAACCCTTGCGCGACGGCTGGCGCAAACGGACGGAACCATTCGGGTGCCCGGCCTCAAAAACGACGTAAAGGTGGTTCGGGACCGAAGTGGTATTCCACACATCTATGCAAAGAATTCAAGCGACCTGTTTCTCGCTCAGGGAGTCGTGCAAGCACAGGATCGCCTGTTCCAGATAGATTTGTGGCGGCGGTCGGTACAAGGGCGCCTCGCGGAAATCCTCGGACCCGACTTCGTGGAACGAGATCGCCTCGCGCGGCTCATGCATTACCGTGGCGACATGAACGTCGAATGGAAGAGCTATGCGCCTGATACGGAACAGATCGTGGAGCAGTTTGTTAAGGGGATTAACGCGTGGGTGGCAATCACCCGGAAAAATTTACCAATCGAGTTCGCCTATGCCGGCTATGAGCCAGAACTCTGGAAACCGGAGGATGTGCTGAGCCGTGCGGAAGGTTTCACTATGGGCGGCAACGCGCTAGGAGAGGTTTTCCGCGCGCGTCTTACGGCGCTCGTCGGTCCCCAGCGGGCCGTGCAGTTGCTGCCTCCCGAGCCAATGATTCCCGTTAGAATGCCTCCTGGAGTAGACCTGGGGATCATCGACGATCGTCTCGAAGCACAGTTGTTGACGATCGGCGCAGGCGCGAGATTCAGCCAACTGCAGACGCGGGCGGCACTGATCGACGGGCAACTCAGCCGTCTGGAAGGCAGTAACAACTGGGTGGTCAGTGGCCGAAAGTCGGAAACTGGGAAGCCATTGCTAGCCAATGATCCGCACCGGAACTTGGATCATCCCTCGCTGCGGTATTTGGTGCACCTGAACGCGCCGGGTTGGAATGTAATTGGCGCTGTACAGCCGTACTTGCCTGGCGTGTCCGTGGGCCACAACGAGCGCATTGCCTGGGGTCTGACGGTATTTCTGACCGATGCACAGGATTTGTACATCGAGAAACTAAACCCAGATAACCCACGGCAGTATCAATATCGGGGCAAATGGATTGATCTGGAGACCCAGAAGGACCGCATCGGTGTGAAAGGTCGCGAAAAGCCGGTTGACGTGGAGTACCAATACACGCTTCACGGTCCTATCATCACAACCGACGTGAAGAGGCACGAGGCAGTCGTGCTTCGATGGACGGGTGCGGAGCCGGGAACAGTCGGGTACTTGGGCGCTCTATCCGTCGATCGCGCACAGAATTGGGAAGAGTTTCGCAAGGCGCTAGCGCGCCATAAGATGCCAGCAGAGAATTTTGTCTACGCGGACGTTGACGGGAACATCGGGTACCAGGCTGCAGGGTTGTCGCCAGTTCGACCAAACTGGCCGGGACTCATGCCGGTGCCGGGCTGGACTGGCGAATATGAATGGAAGGGCTGGTTCTCGCTCGACGATTTGCCGCATGCCTTCAACCCAGACACTGGCTTTCTTGCTACCGCCAATAACGATGTGCTGCCGCCGGGTGAAAAACGCCCCATCGGCTATGAGTGGCTGAATCCGGCCCGCATCAACCGCATCCGCGAAGTTCTGACCTCGCGCGAGAAGTTTGGTGTTACCGATTTTGAGAAATTACAGCACGATGCGGTCGCGTGGAACGCCGAACAGCTCGTTCCCTTGCTTACCCACCTCAAGTCGGACGATGCAGACGTCGAGCGCGCACGGACGCAGCTAGTTGCCTGGGACAAGGACATGCTCCGTTCCAGCACAGCCGCGACGATCTACTTCGTATGGGAAGAGAAAGCTCTGGAGCTACTCGTCGGCAGCAAGATTACCGGCCCGCTGGCTGCAGAATACGCGGCGCGTGGCGGTGACGTCCTTGTCCCAGCGTTAACACACCCAGGCAGTCCCTGGTTTGGGCCTAACGCAGCCAAGGACCGTGATGCACTTCTGATTGCGGCACTTGCAGCTGCGGCTAAAGAGCTGAAGCAGAAGTTTGGCAATGACATGTCCCAATGGACGTGGGGCTCAGTGCACAGCGCCACGTTCCGACATTCTTTAGCAGTCGACACCCAGATGGCTGCGGTACTCAATGTCGGCCCGATCTCGCGCGATGGCTACGGCCTGACGCCCTTGTCAACAGGCGGCAAGGGGTTTTCGCAGACTATCGGCGCGACTTTTCGCGAAGTCATGGACGTGAGCGACTGGGACCGGTCAGTGGCGACGAGCGCACCGGGACAGTCCGGGCAACCGGGCAGTCGCCATTTCTTAGATCTGGCGAAGCTGTGGGGCGACGAGCGCTACTTTCCCCTACCGTACAGCGATGCCGCCGTGAGTTCGAACACGGAAGTCACACTGATATTGGTACCCGAGGAGTAACCACAACAGGAGAGGATCATGAAAAGAGAATCAGTCAAGACAATATTTGTTGCTTTACTGCTCGGTACGATCCCAGGGCTGTTGCAAGCACAACAACAGAAGAAGCCGCAGCCCGGGACGAAGCTCACGGATGAGCAGATCAAAGAGTGGGTTGCTCCCATGCGCGCTGGACGAAAACTCACACCAAAGAGCTGGCCCAATGGAGCGAAGGTCGCGGTCTGCCTAAGTTGGGATATGGACAACGAAACCTTTGAGATCGCTGCAGGAAACAGCGCCCCTGTTCTCCTTTCTCAAGGTGAGTATGGCTTCACCGAAGGGATGGGAAGAATTTTGGCGCTGTACGACAAGTACAACATCCCTGGTGCGTTCTACATCCCTGCGGTTACGGGCATCCTCTATCCAGAAATGATTCAGGAGTTCAAGAAGCGCCCGCGCCATGAAATCGGAATACATGGGTGGATCCACGAGAGCCTTACAGAGCTCGACGATCAAGCGGAAGAAGAACGGCTCATGAACAAGGCCATCGAGTTTTGGACGAACGCTATGGGCAAAAAGCCTGTGGGCTACAGAGCTCCGGCATGGGCATTCAGCAAATACACGCTCGATCTTATTCGCAAAGCGGGCTTTCAGTACGACAGCAGCGCAATGGCCATGGACGAGCCGTACGAACTGCTTTCGAACGGTCAGCCAACCGGCATGGTCGAGTTGCCCGTCGACTGGATTCTTGACGATTATCCGTACCTCATCTCCAGTGGTTCGCTCCCATCTCCCGAACTCATCTTCAAGGTCTATCAAGACGAATTCGACGGTGCGTACAAGGAAGGCACGATGTTTATGCTGACGATGCATCCGATGATATCGGGGCATCGCTCACGAATCATGTATCTCGATAAGCTCATCGCCTACATGAAGTCTAAGCCAGGTGTTTGGTTCGCAACCGGCCAGCAGATCGCGGACTATGTAAGGCAGAACTCGAAGTAAAAACTGAGAATTCGTTCAGCAATTAACCCTGAATGGGAGTCCAGTGGCCAGCGAGAGGATCAAGGAGCATGCAAGCACACAGAGACATCAATCGCGACGGAGGCTCGTTGAGCCAGACCCGTGGGCATCAAGCCTGTCAGTAACTTAATGACCCAAAAAACTAAGACAAGGCCCAATGTGCCTCCACTCAGGGCGAGAAGCACACTCTCGGTCAGCAGTTGGCGTACAACACGTCCACGACTTGCAC
>QHZC01000605.1:3972-10664 GCA_003224515.1 Acidobacteriota bacterium | reverse complement strand
TGACGAAAAACGCGATTCGTTTGATTTGCACGCTGGTCCCTTCTCCGTAAATTCTTCTACTTCTTCTTAGCGACACCTCTGCCGCTCCTCAGAAGCGAGATATCAACGGCGTCCGCCATCGCCTTGTAACCGGTTGCGCTGGGATGTAGGTGATCGCCCGAATGATAGCCCTCCCGAAATTGCGTCGGATGGTTCGGATCACGCACGGCAGCATCGAAGTCGAAGACTCCATCAAATCCTCCACTCGTGCGGATCCATTTATTGACTGCCTGACGTGTCGCTTCTCCATCTGTGTTGTAATAGTCGGCGCCTTCGTAAGGTGTCACGGTAGCGCCGAATACCTTGATCCCATGCTGATGGGCACGTTCGACGAGCTGCTGCAGGCCCATGATGAGGTCTTCCGCGCTCACCACCTCGTGGGTAAATGGTGTCTCTTTGATCGTGGTGCCATTCAGTAATCGCGGCTTCATGTGAGGCCAGCCGATGTCGTTGATACCCTCAAGCACGATCAGGTTCGCGACACCAGGTTGTGCCAACACGTCGTTGTCTACTGCAAGTGTGGCTGAGCCCGGCGTGCCCGCAAGGCGATTCGCTAACATGTCCGGCCAGTCAGCGTACTCGCCTTGCTTGGCGCCAACTCCATCGGTGATCGAATCTCCCAAAGTGACGGTCGCTGCGGCTTCGTCGAGAACCCAGACCTCAACATCAGCCAACCAGTACCAGGACGTTGTAGTAGTTGGGCTCGGTATGTCCGGCTTTGCGCTGAAGTCACCGGCCCCCGAAATATATGTTTCGTGCTGCGCCCAGAAATGAACTGTCGAAGAGGGTGTCTTCTCCGGGACATAAATAGTTACTGCAATCTCCTTAAAAGGAAGCACTTTCATATCGACTGGATCACTCAATATTGGTGCCCCCGCTGGAATGCTGACCGATAGCGCGCCGCCGAAGGTCAACGCATGGTCCGATCCAGGGTCAATCGCGGAAGCTTTTGAAGCAAGTGCCACGTGGGCCGAGCCGATTTTCAAAGCCGCGGTTCCGAATGCATTTGAGAGCCTAATTCGCACGCGCTCACCGCCGATGGTCGGCCGCACGATCATGCGCACTGTTTGGTTTTCGAATATGGGAGACGCCGGGAGTCCTGGGAACGGAAGCGGCGCGTGCACAGCGGTGCTCCAGGCGCTTACGGTCGGGTTCAAGACCGCTGCTAGGACGATCGTAAGAACGGCCTGTGCAGATTTTGTGTTCCGCACATTATTCCTCCCTTGGAAATACTTGCGTGCTAAGCCGGCACCCAACACGAGAGGGCTCGTTGGCTGCGAACTCGTCTAGGATTGGAATGAAGGTAGGTGCGATTCCTGTAGTCATTGTGTCAGCACGTCCGAAGAGAATGCCATCAGAGAAGCCGTCGGAACGGTGAATCTGGCAGGGGACGCCGACCTTCTTCTGAATCCGCTCAATCAACTCTGCGCCGCTAATCATGCCGAGCCGTCGAACCTCCACTGGCATCCGCAGCCGACGCACGTTGTGAACCCCAATGAAGAACCGAGATGGCGATCAAAGAACTTGATGATTACGTTTAACGCATCTTTCGACTCAGGAACATCCGAGTTGTAAAAGAATCCGTGGAAGAGCCCCTCCCACACATGGAGTTCGGCCTCAACGCCCAACTTCACGAGCTGTTCGTGGGTGTAGAGAGCGGAACTCATTTCGAAACCGCGTGTGCCCGTGATGATGAGCGTCGGGGGAAACTTCGCGAGGATTTCCGGCGAGTTGACGGGCGAGACCAATGGGTCCTTCGGATCAGTTTCACTGAAATAGCTTAACGGTGGCCGTGCTCCTGGCGAGATTGGGGGCGCGAGACGAGCCTCGCCAAGTGGCATCGCCGTATATAGGGCGTCCCCACCAAATACTCCGCCTGCTGAGGCACAGAAAATTCCAATCGCCCCCGGCCTGGGGAGTGAGTGCTTTTGGAACCAAGCCACAGACATTGCCGTCTGCATTCCGCCGGCCGAGCAACCATAGATGCCGATGTTTTGCGGCTTGTGCACCTTCAGCAATTCCTGGTAAACACTCGCGACGTCCTCGCTCGCAGCGGGAAACTTATTGTCCGGACCTTCCCGGTAGTCAACGCTCACTACTTCAATCTGGCCCAACGCGGAAACAGGAATCGATTCTAGCTCGGCACAACCAGGCCAGCACCCAGAGAAGCCGCCTCCGTGCAGATTAATTAGGACTCGGTCCTTGTTTCTCGCGGAGACTCCTGCCTTCGGCGTGTAGACGTACACATGCACGCCGCCAATCTTCTGATCTTTCCGATCAACCGCAAACAGTTCATGGTCACGCGCGATGTACGGCTTCATAAATCGCGGCACGCCAGCATCCTGTTTCAGGATCTCGGGATCCTGCATGTCGAAACCGGTGCAGTTTGTGAGGGTATTTCGACGGTGCCGTCTGTTTGTACGATGACCTTGGCGGCTTCCGCGGAATGATGGTCTTGAGCCACCGCGAGCCTGGATCGAACCACTAGGGCGAACGAGCAAGCGCACACCAGGAGCAGGAGAAAGCGCACGGTCATCACGTACCTCTTGGAATGCTAAATCTGGTAGAGCGTGGGCATCGCCCGATTTGAGCGGTGCCCTATTGGTTTAGAACCCGAGTCGCAGGCCGAATTGAATAGCGCGCGGTGGGTTGGCCTGCGAGGTCACAATGCCAAAATGCGAATTGAGAACTCCCGGTAGGACACCCACGTTGTTGTCTGGCGCACCAAATCGTGGATGATTGAATGTATTGAAGAACTCGGCCGTGAACTGCAGGTACACCGATTCGGTGATCGACGTACGTTTTGCAATCGAGAGGTCCCAGTTATCCATAGCGTCCATACGAACACTGCCGAGGTTTCGCGGCTCGTTACCGAATCTCACGACGCTAGTGGTATCTACAGGGGCAAAGCACTGCGTATTGAACCAGCCATGGGTTGCTCTGTATTCCGGAGAGCCCGACAGCTTCAGGTTGCACCCTGATACAACGTCCGGACGCATCCAGAGGCCGCCGGCCCCAAAGTATCCTTGACCGCCGCCAAGCTGGCTGAGAGCCGATCCCGCAAAGATTTGGTAGGCACTGATAGGAACGCCGCTACGGATGTTGGTGATTCCGTTGACCCGCCATCCTGATACGATGCCACCAAGCACACCGTGTGTGTCATCCAAGAAGTGATGGTTGCGGCCGAAAGGCAGATCAACACCATATCCAATGGCCAGATTGTGCGGAACGTCGTAAGAGCTTAGTGAGTATTCCCGATTCAGATTATTGTTGTCCTGAAGGGACCCGCCGAATAGAAACCCCTCATCGAGGAAAGCAGTTACGCTGTCGGTATCCGACATCAATCGCGACCAGGTGTAGGCGACACTCAAAATCCCTTTGCCCCCAAACCGCTTCATGAATGACGTCTGCAATGACCGGTAGTTGGATCTCCCTTTGTGGGGATTCACGGCAAGAACGCGTTCGTATTGCGGGAACGGCCTCAAGAGCTGTCCAGCGGCTATCGTTGGTTGAGACAGAGGTGACCCCGGAGTCGTAATCACGCCGTAGAACGGATTCGGGACCTGGGTCAGCAAGGCAGCCGGCCCCATAGAGAAATACTGGTCCGCCAGCTGATTGACCCCGATGTTCGAAACCGTCGCCCATCCCTGCATCACGAGATGCGTACCCCCGGACCCGGCGTAGGCCACGGTCAAGGACGAGTCCTTGCCGATTTGCCGTTCCACAGCCGCGTTCCACTGCTCCACATACGGAGTTGGATTCCCTGGCACTCGCATGGCAAAAGTGCTCTGGCCATAGAAGAAGCTAGGTGTGGCACTACGCCGAAGCGGCTGGTTGATCCCGAAAGGAAACGGGTCAGCCACAGTAGCCTGTATGGAGTTGGGTTGTCCCGTCTGTACCTGGAACGTATTGGTAACCGACGTGGGTGAGAGATTGATGGGGGACAAGTTCGGTCCGTCTTGACTCACCGTGGTGGGCGGATAAGAAATACCGTACGCCCCACGTAAAACAGTACGATCCGTCAAGCGAAAGGCTAACCCAAGCCGAGGCGAAAACAGCTTCCAGTGCAGGTAATCCTCTCTCTGGGACGGCCACGCTGAACTGTGGACCAGGGCCACATTCCCCATTAACGGTTGTGTCTTGCCTGTGACTGGATTAAAGAACGATCCTAACGGACTGGGTTGGTCCGGGCGAAATACAGTGTCGTAATTGTTGGCTTCCGAATAGACACCGGGCTGGTCCCAGCGGAGCCCCGCTGTGACGGTTAGCTTATTGGTAGCCTGGAACGTGTCGTCCAAGAAGAACCCGTATGCCGTGTAATACGCCCTGGAGCCGCCAATGATGCCAGGCGTTACCGCCGTACTCGCTGGGATTCCGAGCAAGGCTGATGCGACCGAACTCCCCCCGCCCGTCGCGCTGGAATCGTGCGCGGTCGCATACTGATTAAAGTTCAAGTTGAGACCGCCGTTTTCCGGATCAGAAATCCACTGCACGCGACGCACATCTCCACCGAACTTGAGCTGATGGCGACCGACAACCTTGGTAAGACTGCCCGACAACGTGTACACATTCTGGTGCCAAAAGAGCTGCGAACCAAACCCGCTACCACTCACGCTCTGGTTATCCCCGCTTAAAGCCATTGCTGGAAAGTTCGCCGGAGCTACGAGCTGGCCTTTAAGGGCCCCCCAGGCAGGACCGAATTGCGACAGATCAACGTTCTGATTGGCGGGAAACTCATGTTCAAACACCCTCAGGAGTGAGAGCCGCAGATCTAAGATCGTGGAAGGATTGAAGGCGTGGGTGTCACCTAGGATTGCCTCATGGGTGTAGACCCCGGTGGGACCTTGGCCTTGTGTATGCGTGCCCCACGCGTCGTAAGCATTGCTATCTGCCTTCCAATATGTGTAACGGGCGAACAGGTTGTTCTTGTCGGAGAATCGGTGATCCACGCGCGCGTTATATTGATTGTTGACGCCACCAGTGGCCTCTTGAACGATGTAGTTGTTGATAGTGCCCGGTTGTTTAGGTCTCGGATAGGTTGCCGCAAAGATCCTCAATGCGGTCTGGTCAAGGCGATTGGTACAGATTACGTTGAGTCTCCCGTTGCATTGAAATTGCGGATTTCCCGGTTGACTTTGATCATAGATGGGTGGCAGACCGGGTGCGTTAAAATCACCCGACAACTCAGCCGGGGTAGGAACTGTGGTCGTCACCAGAGTTCCTGAGCGCAGGACTTCACGTTCGAGACCGAAGAAGAAGAACGTCTTATCTTTCTGGATGGGTCCACCCAGTGTTCCACCAAACTGGTTCTGTATCAGTGGCGGACGAGAAAACCCGTTAAGATTGGAAAAGTAGTCATTGGCATTCAAAACTTTGTTCCGCAGATATTCGTAAGCTGTACCGTGAAAGTTATTGGTTCCGGATTTGGTGGTGATGTTAATCACACCTCCCGCATAGTTCCCATACTCCGCACCAACATTATTAGTCACTACGCGAAACTCTTGCACTACGTCCTGCGACGGGATGTAGGAGGTGAGGTTGTTGGCAGGCCCATTGGAGGGAACACCGTCCACATAGAATTGACTCTGGTTTCCGAAACCTCCACCAATTGCGTAGTTCCCAAAGCCGATTGCGTTCGTTCTCGCCCCACTCGCCTGGTTCGAGACTGCATTGCCGTAGGTGCCGCCCTGTGCCACCACTCCAGGCACCAGTGTCAGCATATTGTTCACGTTTCTTCCGCTTAAAGGTATGCTCTGAACTTCTTGTTGGCTGATAGTCGTCCCCAGAGAAGCGCTGTCGGTTTGTAGAGGTGGTGCCTCGCTCGTCACAAGAACGCTTTCCGTAACATTGCCAACCTGCATTGTCGCGTCCACGCGGGTGGCGACGTCGACCTGTACCTCCACTCTGTCTCGAGTGAAGCGCTTGAAACCGGCCATCTCAATCTCGACGCGGTATAGCCCCGCGTTGAGATTCGGGAACGTGAATGTCCCAATGCTGCCGGTCTGCACGGTCCGGGTCTCATTGGTACCCAAGTTCGTCAGCTTCACGGTGGCTCCAGCCAAAGTGGCGCCACCAGGGTCGGCAACCGTCCCCACCACGCTGCCAAACCGGACTTGGGCGCTTGCATGTAGGCACAGAACTGCAACGCAGCAGAGTACGAGATGCGTCGAGAACAGCAAAGTACTGAGACGCCGCGGACTCAAGCCAATGCCAATATGCAAGAAAAAGGACTCGGTCTTGGAGAAGCGGGGGGAGCGAGCGGCTGGAACCTTGAGCATTTTGTCACCCTCTTTCAACATGGAACGAGGACAAAATAACTTTTGTGTAAGCTGATCCGCCGAACCACAAACAGAGACAACTGAACAACACGAGCACGAAAAACACCGACGACTGGAGGGAACTTGTAGACCTCAGTTCCTAAGCTGTCAAGATAATTTGGAGGCAACTATCACAAAGTTGTCTATACCACATCAATCGAGGGCATGAGGCTGCTCGATGGCACGCGTTTTGAGTGCAAAATGGGGCGGTACTTCGGCTTGGAAGGCTGTCTGCCGGCGGCGAGATCGATCAGCGAATCACAACAGATAATCAGGACCGATTGTGACCGTTACTCTTTGATGTCGGCGTGCCGCAGGATTTGCGCACAACGAGTT
>QHZC01000605.1:0-3959 GCA_003224515.1 Acidobacteriota bacterium | reverse complement strand
CCCGCGCCGGCAAATCGGGGTCGGCAATTCTGTCCAGCATAACCGCCATCGCTATTCTCCCGATGTCTCGACATGGCTGGTGCAATGTTGTCAGTGGCACGGGCAACAGCCGCGCGTATTTGACATCGTCGATCCCCACGATCCGAATGTCTTCAGGGATGCGCTGGCCAAGCGATATCAGTGTGTGCATGAGGTTTCCAGCGGTTAGATCGTTCGCGCACACAAATGCATCGGGGCGATCCTTCCTCAAGATGGACTTAATAAACTTTGCTTCAGTAGCATCCCCTATATGGACCATGTCGCGTCTAGTCCTGTCACCTTGGGACAACAACGCTTCGCGGTAACCAGCGATGCGGGCATCCACTGTCGGTGCTGAATTTGGTCGTGCGAAAAACGCTATGCGCTTAGCCCCAGTTTTCATCAGGTGTTCCGTCGCAAGGTATCCCGTACGACGGTTGTCGATTCCGACCAGGTCGTATTTGCTTCGCTGCGGATAGGGTTCGAGACAGCGGTCGAGGAGCACAACCGGAATACGAGCCCGGTCAAAAGCAGCGGCAATTCTGTGATTTGCCTGGAAGCGGTTCGCACTGAATTCGACTGGTGCGAAGAACACGCCTGAAACCTTTTGAGAGATGTAGTGTTCGCAGAGTTGCTCTGCCGCTTGTTCCTTGTCCTGGTCCTGTGACACAGCGTTGCCCCACAAAAGGGAATGATGCATCGCCTCCTGGGCCTCCATCATGCCTTTGCAGATCGCTTCGAAGATTTCAGTCTGTCCTAGTTCAGGAATCAACAATCCGAATACGTGGCTGCCGGTGTTCGCGTTGGACGAGACGAACGTACCGGAACCGACTCGCCGCGTAACTGCCCCCAGTGACTGTAGCTCGTGCATAGCCCGGAAGACAGTCATTCGCGACGCCCCGAAGCGCCGAACCAGTTCCGCTTCACTTGGCAAGCGCTTGCCTGGCTTGTAACGGCCCGAGGAAATGTCGTCCTGAAGCTTCTCTATAATCTGCCGGTACTTATGACTTGGCATCTAGATTCCCCGTTTCTGCGCTTCCGAACGCCTATTGCGGGAGCTAGCAGCACAGCATACGCCAGCGGCATAAACATTTACCATATACAACTTCGGGATCATTGCTTCGGCAATTTCCTTGACACCCCTTGCCCCAAGGTCTAAAAGTGTCTGGTTTCGCGGCTTCAATGTGACGGACTGTGCCGTGCCCGATGAGAGGCTATTCACTGGCTTGCTCCTCAACTGGATACTCAATCCTGCGCGCGATGTCCTTAAAAAGCGGGACCATACCGAATACGAAGTGGCCGAGCCTCAGACACTCGGTGTGCAAGCGCACGGGTAGGGATGTCGAGGCGACACGACTGCGATGAGCAAAAATACGACAGCGCGAAACGTCTTTCGGAACAGCTTTACCCGACGCGAGTTTATTGCGGCGGGTGCAACCCTCGCCTCGGCGGCGCTGGTCGGCCAAAGTGGTCGAAATTCACTCGCAAATGATAGGCACCGCCCTCGATTTCACCTCATGCCTCCTTCGGCGTGGATGAACGATCCTAATGGCCCGCTTTACTGGAAAGGTCGGTACCACCTCTTCTATCAGTACTCCCCCGTTATTTCGATCGCGGGACCGAAGTATTGGGGACATGCCGTTTCAACCGATCTTGTTCGGTGGAAAAATCTCGGCATCGCGCTCGCCCCGACGCCCGGTGGACCTGACAAGAATGGTTGTTGGTCGGGTTCTGCCGTCATCGCCAATGGCGTACCAACGATTGTGTACACCGGCGCAACGTGGTCAGCACAAAGTGAATCGGCTGAACGAGAAAAGGGGCTTGTCCCAGAGCGGCAGATGGTTGCATTTGCCGCAGATCCGAACGATGAGAACCTGACGAACTGGACGAAGATTGTGCAAAACCCGGTGCTGGCGGCGCCGCCTGATCAGATGAGAGTCGTCGGCTGGCGAGACCCGGCGCTCTGGAAAGAAGACGACACCTGGTACATGGTGATCGGGTCAGGTGAGATCGGGAAGGGCGGAATGGCTCTGCTCTACACTTCGAGAGACCTCAAACACTGGGAGTACCTACATCCACTGGCAGTTGCCAAACTGGATCCCAGCCTGGACGCATCACGCCCGTGGAACTCTATGTGGGAATGTCCGGACTTCTTCTTTCTCCAGGGCAAACCCATCTTGCTGGTCGCTCAAGGAAATGCATATCTGACTGGAACACATTCTGGTCACAGATTTGAACAGCAGTCCGGCGGTAAGATCGACTACGGCTCGGCAGCATACGCGCAAAAGACAATGGAGGATGCAAAAGGCAGCCGGATTTGGTGGGCATGGATACACGAGAAGCGCAGCGTAGACGCCCAGGCGACGGCGGGATGGGCTGGCGTCATGTCACTGCCCAAGCTGCTCACACGTCTGCCCGATGGCATGTTGGGAGTTGAGCCCGTCCCGGAGTTGACAATTCTTCGTCGCGGAGACCGGAGAGTTCCCGATCAAAGAATCGAACCGAACGGATACAAGCGGAGATTGAGCTAGGTGACTCTCATCAGGCAGGTCTACGCGTTCGCTCGACTGCCGACGGTCGTGAGCAAACTCTGATCGGCTATGATCGTGACTCACAGAAGCTGTTTTGTGACACAACTTCTTCGAGTACTGATGCAGCCACGCAGACCCTTCCCCCGCCTATTTTCGGGCGACGTGTCGAGAGCGGCGCCCTTCACCTTGGGAAAACCGAGCTTCTGCGACTGCGCATTTACATCGATGCGTCAGTGATTGAAACGTTCGCGAACGGTAGGGTCTCGCTGACCGATCGCGTGTATCCGGCAAGCGCGGCAAGCCTGGGGATAGGACTATTTGCCAAAGGCGGCACGGCTCATTTACGATCCACGACCCTATGGGAACTTGCTCCAATTTCAAGCGATCGTCTGACGTCCGGAGCTGAACTGTTTCGAGTTTAACTTTTGCCGAGAGCCGACACCCCGGCCAGTCTGGAATCACCCACCGTGGGTATTCGCCTGCTATAAAGCTTTGTCACTCCTTGTGAAGAGGTCGCCTACGGTGCACAAAAAGACCACCCGCCTCTCATCTGTAACTCATCGCTCGAACGTTCTGGATGGCAGACCCGGATTCAAGCTCCACAGCACATGGGGACATGTCTCAGTTCTCGAAGGCGGGGGTCACATCTGTGAACTGGTTCTGAATGCTGCCGGGGGAATCAATCCCATGTGGAAACCCAAGTGGAAGACAATCGACCCTTCCGCGTATAGACACCGCACGCATCTTCGCATCTACGGCCCACTGCCTGAAGGTCGACTGCTCGCGGGGATCACCGGACACAGCATAAGCTTCGACTATTTTGGACCGCCTTCACCCGAAGAGATCGCAGCAGGACACAGCACGCACGGTGAAGCTCCGGTTGTGAAATGGCGGCGGAAACCACAGCCGCAGTCAGCGCAGGCGACGCTCGTTTACGGTGCTGATCTTCCGCAGGCGCAAATGCGTTTGCAGCGACTAATCTCACTCGACCGCAAATACCCGCTTGTGTACTGCGAAGAAACGGCAGTTAATCTCGCATCCTTCGATCGGCCGATCTCCTGGAATCATCACGTAACATTTGGCACGCCGTTTCTGGAGCCGAACGTCACGTTCTTTGATATGCCGGCAACTCGCAGCAAGGTTTGTCCAGCCACATTCAGCAACAATATGCAGATCCAGCCCGATTCCGAATTTCTCTGGCCAAAGGCGCCCAAAAAGCACGGTGGCTTTCTGAACCTTCGGACCAGCGAAACCGGCCGATATGGCCATTACACGGCACATCTGCTAGATCCGGAGCTTAAGACTGCATTCATCGCCGTTTGCAATCCACGCCTGCGACTCCTAGTTTTGTATGTGTTCAACCGTAGTGACTATCCCTGGGTCGGCAACTGGGAAGAATCTTACAATCGC
>QHZC01000110.1:19647-22674 GCA_003224515.1 Acidobacteriota bacterium | reverse complement strand
TCGCGGACCGAACAGATAGCTGCTTATTCCGCCGCGAACCGAATCATTGTTTCCCGTTAGGGGGAATATGTTTCGTTTGGACGCGTAAGATCCCACCTCGCCGGTCAGACCGACCCATCTTGAGGCATTGTAAGTAAACGATCCCGATGCCCCATGGTTGTCGAAATTCGTGAAAGGATCGCCGGGCCCAAAATTTATATAGTCGTACATTCCCGCGAGCTCATACCGGGGGACGAGCATGCCTGGTGGACGGGTGTCCGCAGCGGCGACTGACGGTCCTGGGAAGGGGGTCGGCCGCGGCGTCCGCGGCAACGCGAATACGCCCTTCGCCGCTATTGGCTTGTTGCTCCCCGCGGCTTTGCCGGGAGCCGCGCTCTTCTCCGCAGCCGTCGCAGCGTTCGGGGTATCATCGCCCGCTCCGCTGTTCTTCTGCTGAGCGCACAGCGGCAAAGCCAAAAGCGCACTCATCGCGAGTGCCGCACACCAATTGCGCATCTATTTCCCCCTGAGCTTTATCCATCTGATCCCGTTTGGTTTACGCGCCCGCCTGCCGACCGCTCGCTGTTCTTGGCGGGCCCCGTTGGGCGCATCGCAGCTCTTGGAACTTGTTGCCTCTTCCTCCGCAGGTACCCGCACACCCCTGTCCGGAACAATGGAGAAACCTAAAGAAGAAAAAGGACGCGGCGCAGTAAGGTTATTCCAGAATTCGCTTTTGGTGCAACTACTTCCTCGCTTCCCGAGCAGGCTCCTTGGCCGCGCGGCTTTACCTGTCGCCTGAAGTCAATGGATCACCCCGGCCACAGCTCATAGGTCATGGCTCTCCTTGGCGTTGCGCTCAACTGCCCGACTGTCAACTTTCCCATCCTGCGCTACACTTCTCCTCTTATGAACTCGATTACCACGCTCGACAACCTCTGGATGGGGCGGCCCCGTTCCATTGCCGCGGGCCTTCTGGAATCGGACGGCCACAGCGCCGTGGTCGACCCGGGCCCGGGCTCCACGCTCGAGACCTTGCACCAACAGCTCGAGGCCCGTGGCATCCGCGTGGGCGACCTCGACGCCATCCTCCTCACCCACATCCACCTGGATCACGCCGGCGCTACCGGCGCGCTCGTCCGCGAAAATCCCCGCCTTGCCGTGTATGTCCACAGGAATGGCGCGCCGCACGTGACGGACCCGTCCAAGCTTCTTGCCAGCGCCCAGCGCCTCTGGCCCAGCGAACTGCAGCGCCTGTTCGGCGAAACACTTCCCGTTCCGGCGGAGAATCTGCGCATCCTGGAGGGCGGTGAAAATCTCAAGCTCGGCTCGCGACAAGTCGAGGTCGTCTACACACCGGGCCACGCTTCGCACCACGTCAGCTACTTCGACAAGACCGAAGGAGTTGCCTTCGTTGGCGATACGGCTGGCGTGCGCATGGAGGGAAATTCCTTCGTCATGCCCGCTACTCCCCCGCCGGACATCGATCTCGGCGTGTGGGATACATCCTTCGCCGCCATACTGGAGCGCAAACCCGCGAAGCTCTTTCTCACGCACTTCGGCTATTCCGATAATCCTTCCGAACACATTTTGTTGTTCCGCGAACGGCTGCATCGCTGGGCCGCGCTCACCGCGGAAATCTTGCGTACTGCCGGCAGCGATTCCGCCGCGATGGATTCCTTCATGTCCGCCACGCATGCCGAAATCTCTCAGCATCTCCCCGCCGGTGAAGCGGAACACTACGCCTTCAGCGCCGGGCTGAATCTCTCCTTCCTCGGCCTGGCGCGGTATTTGCGCAAACGCGCCACCGCCGCTTCGTAAGCCGCACGCCGGATTTTGTGGTAAAAGCGAAAGGTCTACGCGGTCGTTTCTGACGAGGACATCTCTTCGGGACCTGCCGCTGACTCAGTTGCGGGGGCCGTCAACGCTTCGAGGCGAGCGGAAAGCGCTTCGACCAGCAGATCAACCAGCTTCTTTGCGCCGCTGCCTTCGGGATCTTTGTCGGGATTGTACTGCGCCACATCGAGACCCAGCAGATTCCTGTGTTTCACAAACTCCATGAAGGACGCGCGGACGTCGCCGAAGCGCAATCCGCCGCTGGCGGGCACGTTCACCGCGGGGAAATCTTCCTCCGCGATGACATCGATATCCAGATGGAGAACAAATTCGCGCGCATCGGCATGCACTTGCCCCAGCGCTTCCTGGGCCGCTTTGCTGCCGCCCTTGAACTGGATGTCGGCGGCATAATTATGCCGCATCGGCGATTTGCTTAGGAACTCCTGCTCCGGTGGATCGAGCCTTTCCAGTCCGAAGAGGGTCACGTCGGGCTCGCGGACCAGTGGCGCCTCGCTCCAGAAACGCACCAGCTCCGGCGCGCCCTTGCCGATGATGTGGGCCACAACCATTCCGTCGATGCGGCCGGAGGGAGTGCTTGCGGGAGTATTCAGATCGGCATCGCGATCGAACCAGAGAAGATTCACGTGCTTGTAATAACGCCGTGCGCCGGCAAGCAACCCGATGACCTGCGCGCAGTCGCCGCCCAGGACCAGCACCAGCGCGCCGCTTTTCACCGCGAGCTCGGCGCGCGTCTTCAGATCGTTCAAGCCGGCGACGATTGCAGTCAGGTTGCGGGCGCGCCGGTGTTCATCGTCGTTGGCAAAGAGGCGGGGGGCGCAGTCGCCGTAATCCACGACTTCATAGCCGGCACCCTGCAAGTTTTCGGCGAGCCCGGCAGCGCGCAATGCCGCCGGAGCCTTCTCGCTTCCCGCGGAAAATGCCGCGGCGCTGGAGGGCGCGCCAATCAAGGCAATCTTCTTCGGCTCACGGACGATTTTGACCGCCAAGGTCTGGCTCCTTGCCTTGTATTTCCCGCTTACCGCGCTAGGCTACCGATGGCCGGATCCGGTAATGCTCAACCGGAGCAACTCACTCCGATCATCGATCAGTAGTTCCCCTTCCGGGCACGCGAAACTCACTAGCGGTGCGGCGCCGGCGCGATGGTTGCCAATTCCGGCGGCAGCGTGAAGCGCACGTCTTCACGGATCAAATCCA
>QHZC01000110.1:6994-19371 GCA_003224515.1 Acidobacteriota bacterium | reverse complement strand
CTGCGTGTCATAAAGGCTTAGGGTGGTCTGCGTGAGAAACGCGAGTTTCCCGGGATCATCGACTTCGAGCGCATCCACGGCGACGACGGAGTCCACGACGATGGTGCGGTCCGGCGCTTCGCCCGAGGTGCCGACGATCTCCTGATGGTCCCGATGACCGATCAGAATAATGGTGCGTTTTTCGCGCGCAAACTTCAGCGCCTCGAGGTGCACCTTGGTCACCAGCGGGCAGGTGGCGTCAATCACTTTCAGCTCGCGCGACTTGGCTTCCTCGCGGACCGTCGGCGGAACGCCGTGGGCGCTGAAAACCAGTACCGCGCGGTGCGGTACTTCCTCGATGGCTTCGACAAAGATCGCGCCGCGCCGGCGTAACTGCTCGACTACGTAGGTGTTGTGGACGATTTCGTGGTGAACGTAGACCGGTGCGCCGTAGGCTTCCAGCGCAAGCTCCACGATATCCACCGCGCGCACTACGCCCGCACAGAACCCCCGCGGCCTCACCCTCAGCAATACTTTTCCGTTCGTTGCCGTCGGCATTGTCACCCTAGAGAGTTGATTTCAGGAGACTCTATCATACCTCACGGTGCGCCTCGCCCGCATCCCGTTTCCTTAAGATGCCATTCCCTTAACCCCTAGCATTCCACGCTGGTTAAGGATTAATGGGAAAGAAAAAGGCAAGGCAACAAGCAGTCCTTTTTTGCGCATGTCTGACCCTAGCTTCTTTCTGCAGATGGCGAAGAGGGATCGAAAGCAGGTGCGAAGGATGTGAAGCACCAGGTAAACATCGCAAGCATCATGAAAATTATTCCTAGCGCCCGGCGCTCCCCTCTGCCGACCGCGCCGCAAGACCCCAATTCTTAATCACTTATGGGAACGCGCTTTTTGGCATTCCATGAGCATAATGTAACCTGCCGAGCCGCCTCATTCCTTCTGGTCCCCCGGGAAGTGGTGGCAGAATCCTCCGAAGTCAGGTTTGGAGATCGCAGGCACCTGCAGTCCTGGGCAAAAGCCTATCTCTCGTGCGGGGAGTGGTGTGTCCTATCCCGATATGCGCGGAGAGGAATGACGAGGGACTCATGAATTCAGCCATTTTGCTTGTGGATGTTGCTTCGGCGCGCCGCGATTCCTGGAAATCATTCCTACAGAGTCAGAACTATTCTGCTGTATGACGCGCTGCCGGATGTCGATGCCTTCGACGTCTGTCGCCGTATGAAGGGAAACCCGCTCAATCACGAGCTCCCCATTGTGTTGATCAAGCCGTCACCGGATCCCACGGACGTCGCCCGTGGACGCGAAGCCGGTGCCGCCGACTTCTGGGGATCTTGCAGTTCGCTCGCGGAAGCGCTAAGCCGTGTGGAGTCTCTCTTGCGGCTGAAGAGTTACATCGATGAGCAGGCCAAGTCCATGGTGCTTTTGCTGGCGCACAGCATCGAAGCGAAAAGCCCGCTTATGAACGGGCACTCGGACCGGATGGTAAAATACGCCGTGCAACTTGGGATCCGTCTGGACTTGCCGGAAGAAGAATTGCGAGAGTTGCGGATCGCGTGCTTGCTTCACGATGTCGGAAAAGTAGCGGTACCGGATGAGATTCTCCTCAAGCCCGCGGCGCTGAACGCGGAAGAAACCGAGATCGTCAGGCAACATCCCGCCATTGGGGAAAATATCTGCGCGCCGCTGAAGTCGCTCCGTCACATCCTGCCGGTGATTCGGCATCACCATGAGCGAATTGCCGACATCTACGATGCGCTGATCACGGATCGCCCTTACCGGGATGCGCTTTCTTCGGAGCATGCCTTGGAAACTCTCAACCGGGAGGCCCGGTACGGCTGGCTGGATGCTTCCCTGGTGTGGAGGTTCTCGCAGATCTGCAGATGCGGCGAATACTTCCCGGTGAGGGGAAGATCAATGCTGGCCTCCTACTACGCATAATGGCGCGTCGTTCGCCCGGTTGCTCCAGAAACTTCTCTATCCATGTCCAAATTGGCGCTCGCTGAACCACCGTGGGCAACCGTAAGATATGCCCATCATGGCTCGAGAGATGGTCGTCTCCCCGGTGATGCTGGAAGGCGTGCACGTGCGACTGGAGCCGTTGGCGAAGGTGCACCTGGCGGGGCTCGCCGAAGTTGGGCTGGACGAAGAATTGTGGCGCTGGATTCCCACACCGGTTCGAACGCAGGAAGAAATGGCCGCCTATATCGAGACTGCTCTCGGGGAGCAAGAGCAAGGAGTGTCACTGCCTTTCGCAATCATTGAGAAAGCGACAAGGCGCGTGATCGGGAGCACGCGGTACGGCAACATCGACCGTACGCATCATCGCGTGGAGATTGGGTGGACGTGGGTGGCGCGCGAGTGGCAGCGCACGGCCATGAATACGGAAGCGAAGTACCTGCTGCTTAGGCACGCTTTCGAAACGCTGAGCTGCATACGCGTGGAGTTAAAGACGGATTCGCTGAACGAGCGCTCGCGCGCGGCGATCTTGCGAATCGGCGCAAAGGAAGAAGGTATTTTCCGGAACCACATGATCACGGCGAGCGGGCGCATCCGGCACACGGTTTATTTCAGCATTACCGATTCCGAGTGGCCGGCGGCGAAAGCGCGCCTCGAAGCGATACTGTAGTTCCCACCAGCGCTAGAGCCGAGCGGGCGGGGTGATGCCCTACCTTTTGCGCAACGGCTGGCCCTTCGGCAGCGTCCCAACACCCTCAACTGGGGTAAGATTCATCTGGAGAATCCAGAGAATTCCTTTTCTGGCTTCTCAAGAGTCCGGTGGGCTCGCGGACTTTATCTTGGGAGAAGAGCTTGGCCAGTCCGTCCAATCCGATGAACCGCCGACGAAGTGAGCGCGTGGTGCTGCAAATGAAGGTCATGGTGATCGCGGAAGACATCGAGCGTAGGCCACGGCAGGAAGAAGCTCTGACGCTCGTCGTGAACGCTCACGGCGGCCTGCTAAAATTGAAATTGCACTTGCACGTCGGCCAGCCTATGCGTCTCGTGAACCCGCAGAATGATGTGGAACAAGATTGCCGAGTCGTCCGCGTGGACGACACCTCCACCGAATTTTATTCCGTGGCCTTCGAGTTCGTTCAGCCGAACCCCAAGTTCTGGCCGGTTGTTTTTCCACCCTCGGATTGGGATGCTCCGCACGCCTGATGGTATCGAAGGCCAGCTTACGCCAACCGGAATTGCCTTCTTCTGCTTTTTACTCGCTGACGCACATCCCTTTGATGACCGCAACTCTTCCAACAATTCAGGGTTCAATACCAGCAAGGACGGTGTCCGCTCTGGAGGACGCTCTAATGAAGTATCGGATGAATGGCATTGGAAGATCGCCGCTTCTGGCGGCTTCGATTTTGGTTTGCGGGCTGCTGCTCGCCGGTTGCGACGATCACGTCACCGTGGTTCGCGATCCGGACATCCCCGTGCACCCAAGGACGCGGAGCGACGTCCCGTTGTGTCGCGGGACGTGATCTCGCGCGGAGAAACCGTCGCGCGCGAACCCGGCGTCAACAACGAAATCGTTCGCCAGCGCATCCGCACGGCAATCGAGCAGACGCTGTCGTCCAAGGGATTGCGGCAAATCAGCGAGCCGCGAGACGCGGAGTTTCTGGTGGAGTATCACGTCGCCGTGCGGCGGCACGACGTGACTGTGCAACGTGTTTACCCCGGCGGCTACCCGGGCCTGGTTTGTGGCCCTTATGGATGCTGGGAATCGTGGGGCTGGGGGCCGCCGGAAGTCAGTTACGGGAATATTCGCTTTCGCGAAGGCACGGTCGTCTTTGACTTCGTGAAGCAATCGACGAAACGGCTGGCGTATCGCGCAATCGGCCAGAAGCCAGTGCACCGCGACACGTTCAACCAGGATGAGATTTCAGAATTCGTTCACCACATACTCGGGAAGTTGAAGACCAACGGGTAGGGTTGATCCGCCTTCACCGGACTATCCTTGGTTGAATGCCCAGAGCGGGTAGTTGTCATCCTGAGCGAAGCGAAGGATGGCACTGCGCCAAAGACTCCAAGGACCGATCGGCTGAGATCCTTCAGATTGCGACTTCGTCGCACGCTCAGGACGACACGCTTTATTACTTCGTTGTTCCTTTGTTCCTCTTGATCGCGCCAGCGCGAAAAAATCGGCCCGATTTACGTCCGGGCGCTTCCGCATTATCCTTTTACCCCATGCCTAGTCCACAACAAGTAGTCCTCATCACCGGCGCGAGCAGCGGTTTTGGCCGGCGGATCGCCGAAACACTGGCACGCAAGAATTATCAGGTCTTCGCAACAATGCGCAACGTAAACGGGCGCAATGCGGCAGCAGCGCGTGAAATCCGAGAGCTTGCCGAGCGCGAATCCCTCGCGTTGCAAGCCCTAGAACTCGACGTCACGGATGATGCCTCGGTGGATCGCGCCGTGAGCGAAGTTGTGGCGAAGTGCGGCCGCAGCGACGTGCTGGTGAACAACGCCGGTTTCGGGATCATGGACCTGGCGGAGTCCGTGCCCCTGGTGCAGGCCCAGCGCCAGTTTGACACGAATTTCTTCGGTGTCTTGCGGATGAATCGAGCGGTTCTCCCGGCCATGAAACGCCAAGGGAGCGGATTGCTGCTGCACGTGAGCAGCGGAGCTGGCCGCCTCGTGATTCCCGGGATGGGCTTGTATTGCGCGAGCAAGTTTGCGATGGAAGCGCTCGCGGAAGCGTATCGCTACGAATTGGCTTCTCAGGGAATCGACTCCGTGGTGATCGAGCCGGGCGCGTATGCCACGCCCATTATGGAGAAGCTCGAACGGGGAGAAGACCCCGGGCGCAAGACAGGGTACGGTGCTACGGCACAAGTTCCCGAAGTACTCGAGGCGAAGATTGGCAGCTCGCGAGCCGACCCGCAGGAAATCGCCGATGTCGTGCTGCAAATCATCGAAACGCCTGCTGGCCAGCGGAGAATTCGTTATCGCGTGGGACCGGGTGGGCCCGGAGTCGAGAGAATCAACGCGCTCACGGACGAGATCCAAGGACAGATGCTCGAAGCATTTGGCATCGCCGCACTGGCTAAATTCAAGACGCGAGCCAGCGGGGTCGGCTAGTTCCCCTAGCGGCACGCGCAGACAACGTCTAAAGAAGAAGGCCGAAGACGGCTACGCTAGTCTCTGTGCCCACATAGACTCTTCCGTTCGCGACCACCGGCGTGATGAACTTGTTGCCGCTGAACTGGTCGCGGTTACCGGGGGCCTGATTGGAGTTGTAAAGCTCCCGCTATTCTCGATGGCCCAGACGATTCCATTGGTTGTCCCGTTTGCAGAGACACTCGGCGTCGTCCCAGGATATCCGAAATGATGCGTGGATTGGGACGAAGAAGCGCTCGCGAGTTTCGCACCAGCTACTGGAAATGCCTTCAGAGCGTCGCCCACCGCGCCGTAGTAAACCGTGCCATTGAAAAAGGCGGGCATGGAGAAGACGGCGCCGCCCAACTGGCCGGAAATCTCCTGATAGATCTGATCCGTGCTCGCGTTGAACTTGCCCATGGAATCGCGATCCAGCACATAAATGAGCGCGTCCTTGCCCGCCCCTACCGAGAGATGGCGTGTCTTCCCGCTCGAATCCGTGACGTCCACGAGCAGGATTCCTCCGCCTGAACCGAAATCCTGGTCGGCGTTCGATTCGGCAACGGTGTTGTGCGGCGTGAAGTAATCGACGAGCTTGAGGCCTCCGGAAGTGGAAAGCTTGACGAAACAGTTGCCGCAATTGCCGTTCGCGGGAAAACCGCTGGCGTTCAGGGTAGTGTCGAAATCGCCGTTGCCCATGATGAAGAACAAATTGCCGGCCGCATCGGCGGCGGGTGCCGTGCCGGCCATCCAGATGCCGCCTTCACTTCCGTTTGGCACCAGATTCAAGACGCTGGTTTCGGCGAGCGTGTCCGCGCTGAAAGCCATGACCCACGAGGTGTAGGGACGAATGTCGCAATGGGAAGACCACGTCGTGTAAATCGTTCCGTTGATCTCGAGAAGCCCAGGCCGCTCCTTGTATTGTTTCGGATCAAAGACTACGTTCCCGCCGGAGCTATTGTCGCCCGTGCCGGGATAGGTGGCCGTGATGGTCTCTGGACCGCCGAAAAGCTCTGTGCCCGTGGATAAGTTCAGCGCGTGCAAGCGCTGGAAGTAACTTCCGTTGGCGTTTTTCGACATGGCCACGACGTAAATGGCATTGCGCGCGCGATCGATGACCGGCGTCGCGGTGATGCCAATCTCCGGTGAGACCTGACCGCAGCCGCGACTATCGCTGGTGGTTTCGCCGCTGCCGAGCGTAGTGGTCTTCCACAGGAATGTGGTAGACGTTCCGCCGATGGAGTCGGCGTCAAAGGCGTAGACCGAGCCATGTTCGGTCGCGACATAAAGAACATTCTTCTTTTGCCCGCCGATCGTGACCTGCGAGAGATACAGCGGCTGGGCATCGACTTTACCATCGACGGTGAATTCGCCCTTCTTCCCGAACTGCGTGGAATTCACATTCGCGAGAGTCAGCGTTGTTTCATTGAGGTTCTGGCCGGAGCGGCCGTTGTCGTAGTGATAGGTGATCACGTCTACGCTTGAACTGGTTGTGCCGGGGTTGACCGTGAGCAAGGCGGAATTGCTGGTCACATTTCCGGCAGTATTGCTGACGATAACGCGAAACATTTCGCCGCTGTCGGCCGTGGTGGTGACCGAAGTCGTATAGCCCGATGATGTAGCGCCAGTGATGTCGGCGCCGTTTTTCTGCCACTGATAAGTGATAGGTGCGGTTGCTGTAGCGGCGACGCTGAAGGTGCCGGTCTGCACCGCGGTCACAGTTTGATTGACAGGCTGTGTCGCGATGTAGGGGGCGACGGGCCCGTTCCCATTTACGCTACCGGTGCTGGAGTAGCCGCCACATCCCGCGAAGGAGAGCGCAACGAGAAGGACTGTGATTGAGCATAAGAACGGGATTCGCCGCATGCACATTAACCTCGATATTGAATTCAGCTGCTGGGCTAAGCAGGGATCGAGACGCCGAGGTGGGTTTAACCAGTTTAACGAACACATAAAATACGGCATATGAAAAAATACCTGAAATACGGCCTAAGAGAAAACTGTAAGGCCATACTAGATTCGCGCTTGGGGAATTGCACCTGAACTGCGGTACAGTTCTTGGCCAGCGCGTTCCGGAACAAGCCAGGGAACCGCGATGGCTTGCCTCGGCGCTTCCTTCCATCTATTCTCATGGGCCTTATGCTGCTCAAAGATCAGGTTGCACTCATCACTGGTTCGGGCAGGGGAATTGGCCGAGGCATCGCCCATCTGTTTGCGAAAGAAGGCGCCGCCGTATTTCTTACCGCGCGCACCAAGGAGCAGCTCGATTCCACCACGGCGGAGATCTCCAAGGGTGGGGGCCGGGCCGGGTACGCTACCGCGGATTTATCGCAGGAGGCTGCTTGCGCGCAAGCCGTGGCGGCGGCGCGAGAAAAATTCGGCAGCACTGACATCCTGGTGAACAACGCCGGGCATTATGGCCCTGTTGTTCCGGTGGAAGATTATCCGCTGGCGGAGTTCGACAAAGTGATTGCCGTTCATCTTCGTGCCGCGTTTCTGTTGTCGAAACTAGCGCTGCCGGAAATGTACGCGCGGCAGTCCGGCGTGATCCTGAACATCTCAAGCCTCTCGGCAAAGGCGGCCTATTCGTGGGGCTGCGCTTATGCCGCGGCAAAGGCGGGCCTGCTGGGATTGACGCGCGTCACGGCCGCGGAAGCAGCGCCGAAGGGTGTACGCGTGAACGCCATCTGCCCAGGTCCGGTGACGGAAACGCAAATGTCCAAGGATCTGGGTGCGGTGCTCGCGAAGAAAATAGGGCTGAACGAGGACGAGCAATTGGCGGGCTTTCTGAATGGTGTGTTACAAGGCCGCGCACAGACGGCCGAGGAGATTGCGCGCGCCGCACTGTTCCTATGCTCGGACCAGTCCAGCGCGATGACCGGCCAGTCCATCAACGTCGACGGCGGGGCGGCGTTTTACTGAGAGGTTTTAGGCTGCACCCAAGCCCAAACCGGACGTCTCGATGTGGTGGTTGTGTGTCCCACCGCGTTCCTCGACTTGCTTGGTTTGAGCACCTAGAATCAGCGCGCACCCCTACCAGAGCGGTATGTTCGGTCAATCATACGCTCAGTGCGCGGCGGTCGCCCGGTCGACTCTCGGCGCGGCGCATTATGCGTCTGCTGGCGATGGAGGATGATCGCCGGGGTTTAGCATCCTCGAGATGGAGAATCTCATCCAAGGAAATATCGACAACGGAGCAAGCTTCGGCTACCATTTGCCGCGTGGGGGTTCGCGGGAGGCGGACCCGCACGAATGTGCTGGTTCATGCTCAAATCGAGTCTGCCTCCCTGCGGAAAAGATGTCTCTGCCTCACGAAGGTCTTGTAGAGCTAATGGGCACAGGAACAGTATCTACCTGGAGCAGACGTGAGCCAATCGTCTCTGATTGATACTCCTCGCAATTCCGTTGGGGAAGACGCGCGCCGCAGCACGCGCATCGAGCGGTCCGTCCCGCTGATCGTCTTCGGCCAGAACCGCCTGGGCGAGCCATTTGTAGAAAGAACGGTCTCGACTAGCCTGAATCTGCATGGGTGCCGGTATCCCTCACGGCACGATTACGGCGTTGGATCGTGGGTTACGTTGCAGGTGGTGGGATTGGAACTTGAGCCGAAGCCCCCGGCGGTGCGCGCAAGAGTACGCTCGGTCCACACATCTCCTAGCTCGCGGGAATTGCAGCAAGTCGGCGTTGAATTGGAAAATCCCGGGAATGTTTGGGGGATTGTTACGCCGCCCCAGGACTGGATGAAGATGGGAGGAACGGATACTGCCACAGCACAATTCGCGACAGCGGTTGCGCCTGCACCAGATCCCCCGCCCATGCCGCTAAACCTCCACGAGCTGCCACCGAGCGCCGAGCACAAGTTGGCCGAGGTTGCCACATTTCCCTATCCGTCACCAGGTGCTTCAAAGCCGCAGGCTCCGAGGGCGGCCGAGACCCCCCAACCGAAGCGGATCGTCCTCACGCCGGACGGGCTCATCGCCGCGTTGCAGGGGAAACTGCAGCAAGCGGCAGAGAAAGCAGCGCAAGCGGCGGTAGCGAAGCAAGTGGACGAAGCGGTGCGCGAGGCGCTCAGCTCGATTGATGACGTACGCAACTCGAGCGTGCGCGAGATTCAAGAACTTTTCCCCACACGGGTGGAGGCGATGCGACTTTCTTCGAAGGAGGAATTCACCGGCGAGATCACCTAGCACTCGAAAGAACAAATGTAACAGCACCGCGGCCAGGCCGAGGAGATGGCCGAGCGGCTGGAGAAACAAGCGGCGGAGTTGCGCCGCGAACTGGCGAGGTCGCGGGAATTGGTGGAACGAATGACGCGCGAGAGTGGGCCTCAGACGGCGACGGCCCGCTCCGCCGACCGCCGTTATCAACTCCTGCTGGAGAATGCCCAGGCCGCGACAGAGGAGGCACTCTTGAAGCTCGATGCGCGCTCCGCGGAAGCGCAAGCGCTGGTGCAGAGCGCGGTGAAGTCCGCCTTGGCGGCCTTCCAGAGGCAGACCGACCAGCATGTGAATATCGTCCTTTCCGAGACCAAAGAGCGAGGGGTGTCCGCCCTTTCCTCGCTCGCCGCGGAGAGCCGCGCCGCTTGTGAGGTCCGCCGCCAGGCATTGGAGACCGAAGTTGCCCGTGCCTCTGAGCGGTCCACGGAGCAATTCCGCAAAGGAATGAAGGCTTTTTTGTACTCCTGCCTGGTGGCCGCCGTCAGCGCCGTGGATGAGCACTCGAAATCCACCCTGGACGGTCTCGTCAAAGACAACGGGAAGACTCTGTTCGAAGCGGAAAGCGATTCGGGCACTGAAGATAATGGGGAAACTACTCCTGATACCGACATCGATCCCCTGACCCATTGAGAGAGAATGGCCGGCGCTGCCAAGACGTCCCCGAAACCGGTTCAATCCTCCGCAATTTAAGCGCCGGGTTGATTCGCCTTGCGCAGCCCAAGCATAGGGAAGCGCTGCGGCAGGAAATCTCCTATGCCCGCAAAAGAAAAAAGGCCAACCGCTCTCTCAGGACGTTGGCCTTTTTCTTCGTTCCTATTGCCGCGGAGACTCTGTCAGTCCTGAAGGAGGCAGGGTGACAAGCTCTCGGTGTGCTCTGGCCAAGGCCAGAAGGTCATCGATTCAATCAGCGGGCCGGCGCAGAACCCGGACGTCGAAATGGTCTGCGCGCCATGTCTTCGATCACGTAGATGCCTTGCCGTGTGGCCACCATGACCGGGTGTTGGCTGTCTGCGATACGCTCCACGGCCAATGCCCAACCGCGATGCAGCAAGTACAAGCTTCCGATCAGAAAAGCGATGGCTGCAAATCCTACGGCAAACAGTACGAACACCGCCAGCAGTTCCCACACAAAATACATTTGCAGCGATACCAACGCTGCTAGGAACATCCACATCCACTTCCGGGTCTTATCCTCGGTCTTAATCTTTTGTTCCCGATCTCTACTCGATTTAACGCTGGCCACTAGTCTCTGTTTCGTTTCTTCGGTTCTTTAGCCAGTTCCTTAGATGTGCGACCCTGTCCAGAAGTTCTAATCGAATCCCTCGTACCTGTCCCATTTGACACCTTCCCGGTCCAGAAGGCGATGGTACAGAAGATACATTTTGGGGCCCAAACCAGTCTCCTAGTACCGCTACTTTCCAGACTAAAATATCCTAAGCAATACAAAACAAATATGTTAGTTCTAATACGACTTTCGCCAAAGTTTTCGCCTCGTTTTCCCTGTACCGGCTGTGGAAAACCTGTACCTAGGTACAGGGGTTTCCGAACTCCTTCTATTGTGATCCCACATTCCCATACGTTTCACCGCCAGCTGGTCCGCCAGCTTTTCCTCTCTCTCCCTACCGCTCGATTGGCTTCTTTTCCGGCTGCTTGATCCGGGCTGCGTAGGAGTTTCAAATCTTGCCCATGCCACGTTTCGCCCGCAGCGAGAGAGTGGGACTAGGGATGCTTGAAGAGGCTGATATCAGAAGGGGTAGAGCTGGCCAGTCTTGGCTGGGTTAGCGACGATGGGCAGATTGGGCGATCGAAACAGGGGCTTCCTGCCGGGTTCCTGCGATCGAAGGAAAAGTGGGACCCTTACAGCAGTCTCGCTAATTTCCTCTTAGAGCGTAGCCCACGTCGAAGGGCAGCTTGCCATCCACGCGGAGGACTTTCACCGAACTGTTGATGGAATAAACGTCCAGAATTCCCACTGCACCTGGCGTGGTTTCCACCGCGCGCAGCAGCTCCTCGTCGCTGCCCACGATCTTGATCGTCACGTGAGACTCGTTCAGTTTCGCAATCGCTGCCTTGGGGTCGCCGCTCGAGTCGCCGAAAAGTTTCTGCACCGCCACGCGCATCTCGGGAGACTCGGGATTTTTGATTACCAGAGCGAAATTCTTCCCGTCTGGCCAAACTTTCTGGATGCCCTTGCACAATTTGACGAGGTCGGCCAGTGGGATATCCGAGAGCTTGCTCCCCATGGAAACGACCACCGCCATATTCTTGATCGCTGCAACGGTTAAACCGCCGAGCATCGAAGCAATAGATAAGAGGGCCGTGATTCGCAGCCATTTCCCGCGGGCGTTCTGCTTCATAACTCCCATGCTCACTTTCAGGCAGGTTACCCACAGTATGTTCAAGCGTCATTGTGCGGAGCAAGTACCGGTTTTTCGCCCTGTGCCCAACTGTGCGCCTCCCCTTTTTGTCGTCAATCGATTAACCCCTTCTTTATCATCATGCACACCTGTCCTAAAGGACAGTATCCCCCTGCACCTACTCCGCGCTAGGTTATGAATCGGGGCTGATTCTGCCCTTCCGATACGGAGATTGTTTCGCATGAAACGTTTTACGGCGCGCTATTTTCTTCTGATTTTACCTTCGCTCTTTGCCACCGGCGCTCTGGCACAAGCTCCCGCTTCTCACGTTGCGGAAACCGCAAGTCGCGCGGCCCGGAAGACTCCGCCTGTGGTGTCCGTTGCGCAGCGCCTCTTTGGCGCCATTCCTCTTTCCACGCAGTCCGGAGAGGCCCGCAAGTTCATCGAACTAGCGTGGGACAAATACGAAAACTCAATGTTTGACGACGCGGAAGTGAATGCCCGTCACGCCACGGAAAAGGACCCGCACTCGGCCCTGAGCCATGCTCTGCTTTCCTTCGTAGCCCGGCGCGGTATTCCCAACTCGGCGGCGCTGGCGAAAGCCAAATCTCTTCTCCCCCGCACCACAACTGACGAGCACCTCCTGGTCAGCTGGATGACCAGCATTCAAGAGCGCGACCTTCTTCCCGCGATCATGAACATGAACGACCTCCTG
>QHZC01000110.1:1968-6695 GCA_003224515.1 Acidobacteriota bacterium | reverse complement strand
CGATCCCACCTACTTTGCCTCCCAGATGGGACTGGGAGACACGCTGACTCTTATGGGCGATTTCGACAGCGCACGAAAAGAATATGACCGCGCCTTTCAAATTGCGGAGAATCCGCGCGACCAACTCTACACCGAATTTCAGAAGGCGCTTGTCTTTTTCTGGGAAGGAAACGCTGCCGAAGGCCGCAAGGAGCTTGCCGCTCTCTCTGAACGGGCCGCTGACAAAAAAGAACCCAACATGCAATTTGCCGTGGCCCTGGGACGTGCCATGCTGGCCGCCAATTCGCAGGACGAACTCGAGCAGCTCGGCGCTCTTGCTGCTTTCTTGGAGCAGCCCCTGGCGGGCATGAGCGAATCGGACCGAGGGATCGCCCGCGCTGCGGTGCTCCGCGAACGCGTGCGAGTGGCCGCACTCAACGGCCTCTCGGACCTTGCCGCCGGCACGATCTCCAAACTCGAAGGCCTTGCGGCATCTTCCCCCGATCTGGTCGTCGGAAATGCTTATGAGTCCGCGCGCGGCTTTGCGCTCTTCGAACAGCATGATTATCTAAACGCCGCCGACGAACTGGCCGCGGATTCTCATTCGCCGCTGGCGCTCCAGCAACTTGCCATGGCACAGGAAAAACTGGCAAAATCCGATGCGGCGCAATCAACTCGCACGCACCTGAAGTACCAGCGGGGACCGACCGTGGAGTGGCTTCTAGTCACACACCCAGAAATCGGCAATTCACATTAGGGTTTTCTCAGAGCAGACAGCGCCCAGGTCTCTCGGCCTTGGGAACGCGCTTTAATTTCTTCTGATACTGAGCCACGCCTTTTTCACCAGCCGCGGGTCCATACCAGAATCACCGCACCAATAAACGAGACGATGATCGAACCGTTTGGTCCACGCGCGTGGAGTTCCAGCAACCCAAAGCCACCGACAATCCCGCCGAGAATTCCGAAATCCATCACCGCGCCATATCCTCCGCCCTTCATTCACTTTTCTGGCGAGCCAGCCAGCGATTAGCCCGACCACAATCCAGTAAATAAATCCCATCTTGGCCCCCTCTTTCTCCCTTGGCGACTAGCTCCCTGGTGCGCGCGTCCCTTTTAGAAGGCGCCTTGCCGAATGTCAACCGCGCAGCTTACACTGGCTCCCAAGAAAACTATTTAGACGTAACGGAGCGTTGATGATTTTTCGCTTTCGTTTGCTTCTTCTGCCTCTGCTCGTATTCGCTCTGATCGGCGCCGCCTGTTCGAAGTCTCCCACACAGGGTGATTCGGCTTCCGCCAAGTCCGGTGCGCGTCTCACCATCGTTTTCATGACCGACTTCGGTACCGCCAACGACGCCGTGGCCATCTGCAAGGCCGTTATGCTCAGCATCGCTCCCGATGCCCGCATCTTGGACATCACCCATCAGGTGACGCCGTATTCTATAGAAGAAGGCGCGCGATTCCTTGAAGCCGTGTCCCCCTACTATCCGGCGGGAACGGTCTTTGTAGTGGTGATCGACCCCGGAGTCGGTACCTCGCGCAAAGCGATCATCGCCAAATCAAGAAAGGGCCAGTATTTTGTTCTTCCGGACAATGGCCTGATCACCCCGGTGATGGATCGCGACGGCCTGGACTCCGCACGCGAGATCACCAATCCAAACTGGATGATTCAATCCTCGATTTCTTCCACTTTTCAGGGTCGCGACATTTTTTCTCCGGCAGGCGCGCACCTTGCCGCGGGATGGGATTTCAAGCTCGTCGGCCCCGACGTTCCCCAACTCGTCCGCCTTACTCAGAAAACTTCCACCGCCACGGACAAAGGCATCGCCGGCGATATCATCGCGCTCGACGATCCCTTCGGCTCCCTGGTCACCGATATTCCTGGCGACGAATTCAAGAAGCTCGGCTACAACCTCGGCGATAAACTCAGGATCGAAATCAACAAGAAATCGCTGACCCTGCCTTACGTGAAAACTTTCATGGATGTCCCCGTCGGCGATTCACTTCTGTTTATCGATTCTCGCGACCACGTCAGCATTGCCGTCAACCAGGGCAACTATTCGAAGAAGTTCAAGGTCGAGCCTCCCGGCGCCATCTTCATTCCGCGCAAAGGCGCACCGCTCAAAGAGAAGTAAATCGGTTGTCATCCTGAGGCCAACCGACGAGGTTGGTCCGAGGATCTCAGCCCGCGCTCTGTGCTTCCGATTTCCATTGTGATTCTCCGCCTACCCTACCTGATCGGATGCGCGCAATCTGGCCCCGCGATTGCTCCTTTCGTTTCCATCACCTAATCTTGCCGAGAACCCCCGCCAGCCTTTTGCTAGTCCTGCTCGTCGGTGAACTCGGCCTCATCGCCCGCTCCCTCGGCCCGCATCCTCCTTCCTGACCGCGTTCCATTGTCCACGTCCGCCGCCGCGCACAAGATTCTCGGGAACTTCTCCCCCTCCTTGTCGTATCACTCTCTTAGATCGTCCAATGAGTGTGCCCATTGAACCGGCACGATCAGGATGGGGGCCGATGGAATCCGTTAACAACCAGCTCAAGCAAGTTCTGCGTAGGCTCGGCCGTGCCCCGATGTTCGCGGCCATTACCCTCATTACGCTAGCCGCCGGCGTGGGAGGCAACACCGTCGTTTTCAGCGTCCTCGAAGGCGTGCTCCTCAAGCCCTTGGCCTATCCCAACCCCGATGGACTGGTCGGCGTCTGGCATAGCGCACCGGGCATTCAGATCAAGGACCTCGACATGTCTCCCTCGGACTACTTCATCTACCGCGAACAAAACCGCACCCTCCAGGATATTGGTATGTATGCCGGCGACTCCGTTAGCGTGACGGGTGTCGCCGAACCCGAACAGGTCGAGGCTTTGCGCGTCACCGACGTGGATTCCGCTCTAGCCGAAAACGAGTGGCCTCGACCGAAGATCTTCAGTGCTCGGTCAGTTTGCGATTTGGGTTAAAGGCATTTGGTGGCCAGGGGAGTGTTGGGCGCGGAGGCATACTGGCGCTGACGTGAAGCATGCAATGAAACATAGGGCGCTCCTCGCGGTCCACTCGCTCTTGTTGTCGTCGTTGTCGCCGCTCTTCACTCACCTTTTGCGCCCTTGGATCAAAGGGCGAGTGACAACCCTCTTGCAATCAAGAGGTTCCGCACGCCTTTTTCAAAAATGCCGGGTATGTGGGTCTTCTTCCCATTCTGAAACAAAGTTGGCCGCGCCGGAGATCAGTGCTCTGGAGCCTCCCGTGGCACAGCCATTCCTGTGCTCTTCCATCGGTCACGGATCACCGGTCAGTCACGAATCGCCAGCCGCCAAGAGTTGCATTTTCCTTTCGCCAGCCCAACAATGAAGTCTGAATCTCGACCTGTGAGGTCCCGCCATGCCCGAAGCCGTGATCGTCTCCGCCGTCCGCACTCCCGTCGGCCGTGCCTACAAAGGCTCGCTCCGTGCCACGCGTCCCGACGATCTCGCCGCCCTTGCCATTAAGGAAGCTCTTGCCCGTGTTCCTGGCCTTGACGCCAAGGAAATTGACGACGTGATCTTCGGCTGCGCCATGCCCGAAGGTGAACAAGGCATGAACGTCGCCCGCATCGCAGCACTCCGCGCCGGACTCCCCGTCGAAACCAGCGCGATGACCGTAAACCGTTTCTGCTCTTCCGGTTTGCAAGCCATCGCCCTCGCCGCCGAACGCATCCGCGCCGGCTCCGCCCAAGTCATCGTCGCGGGCGGCACGGAATCCATGTCCATGGTGCCCATGGGGGGCAACAAAATCTCACCGAATCCATGGCTCGTCGATCACTATCCCGACGCTTACATCAACATGGGCCTGGGCACCGAAAACATCGCGCGCAAATTCGCTATCACCCGCGAACAGGCCGACCAGTTCGCCGCCGATTCGCACAAGAAGGCTCTAGCCGCCATCACCGCCGGAAACTTCAAGGACGAAACCATTCCGGTGGAGGTGAAAATCACCTCGCTGCCGAACGGCAACGGCGCTTCCCCCAAGCCAAAGTCCCCACTCAAACCATGCACTCAAACTTTTGTCTTCGCCACTGACGAACTCCCCCGTGCCGACACGAATCTCGACGTTCTTGCAAAACTAAAGCCCGCGTTTCATGCGAAGGGCACCGTCACGGCAGGCAATAGTTCGCCGATGAGCGATGGCGCCGCGGCCACCGTCATCATGAGCGACACACGCGCCAAATCGTTGGGCCTCAAGCCACTCGCGCGCTTCGTCGCCTACGCCACCGCTGGCGTTCTCCCCGAAGAGTTCGGCATCGGCCCCGTTCAAGCCATCCCCAAAGCGCTGAAGCTCGCCAGCCTCTCGCTCAAGGACATCGCCGTCATCGAACTCAACGAAGCCTTCGCAGCGCAATCCCTCGCCGTGATTCAGCAAGCTGGCCTTGACGCCTCGCGTGTCAATCCCAACGGCGGTGCCATCGCCCTCGGCCACCCGCTCGGCTGCACCGGGGCAAAACTCACGGCTACCCTCATCCGCGAACTCCAGCGCAAGAACGCGCGCTACGGCATGGTCACCATGTGCATAGGCGGAGGCATGGGCGCCTCAGGCATCTTCGAGCGCCTTTGAAATTTTTCCATTGTAGTGGCCGGCCTTTAGACCGGTGGGGTTTGATTTTGTAGCGCCGGGCTTCCGCCCGGCAGGCTTTGTTCTTGTAGCGGCGAGTTTGGCAGTGTTTTCGTCCCGGTTCTGACCGGGAATCTCGCCACCTTTGTTCTCGCAATGGGTTCCCGACGGA
>QHZC01000110.1:0-1822 GCA_003224515.1 Acidobacteriota bacterium | reverse complement strand
TGCCCTATGTCTACGTGGCGCTCGGCCCCGGCGAGGTCATCAATGCCGTCGCCGGCAAACCTGAAGCCCGTCTGGTAATGGCGGATGGGCAAGTCTGCTACTCCCCCGGCGGCTTTGCCCACATCTGCCGGACCGACGCCGGCCTGATGTTCAACAATGTCACCATCGAACTGCTAAAGCCTCAAGGCGAACCCCGCAACCTTTGCGCGCAAATCATCCCAGACGGTGCAGCCGCTCCTTGCGGGACAACGCCTGCGGACAAACAAAAGAGTTACTTTATCGAGCCGCAGTTTGAAACTGCGGAAATTACCGTGGACCAAATCCAGATTGGTCCGAAAGCAGGAAAGCTCGGAACTATTCCACAAACAGAATCTCTGCTCGTCGCACTGAGCGAATCCGAAATTCAAATCGAGGTGGAAGGCCAGCCCACTAAGACCCTGGGCCCAGGAGAAGTGATCTGGCTTAACGCGGGCTCGCTCGAAACGCTATCGATTCCAGGGAAAAAACCTTCCCGTTATCTTCAACTCAGTTTCAAGGACAGTGGCAAAAGCGCCAAACCGTAGCTAAATTTAGCCACAACATGGGTTATCGCTTCTTGGCTTCCACGCGCACAAGCAACGATTCTGGCGCATCTTTCATGGCCAGGTATTCTTGGCTCTCGATTTTTCCCGGCGCGGTGAGCCGCGTGACATTTCGTAAATTCAGCGTCCCGCCTTCCACGGGAAATTCCGAACGGAATACCAGCGCGTCGCCCTCGAACTGTCTCGTTTCCACGAGGGCTCCGGGGAAATCATTCCCGAAAGCATACGCTTTGTGCGCTTTTTCCCTGGCGTCCCAGGTCACGACTAACCATCCTTCGAAATCGCCCACGGGCCCTTGAGAGTGAAACGTGTTGATCAGCGAGTCCCGCCCGGCCCGAGCTTGCTGGTGTACAGGCCGGTGTTCTTCCCGCCGTTCGGATAGGACTCTGACTTTGGGTACGTTTCGATGTAGTCCACTCGCCCAAATAGAATTTCAGCCGGTCCATCTCCGCCGCGCCGGGTTTCGCCACTGCCGCAGCCGCGGGCTTCTCCGCCGTTTTTTCTTGCAGCGCCGCCATGGTCATCGCCGCCGTCAGCAGCACCAACCCGGACAGTATGGAAAGCATTCGCTTACGATTTTCCCGGAACATCACCGCCCACCTCCTTCGGTAGACTCTCGGGGAAGGAGACTGCCCGTTTCGATACGACCGGTGAAGAGCCTTATCAAGTTCGAGCCGACGACGAAAGGCCGTTCGGGAGAGCGGCCCGCGTCCCCGGCCGGGGTAAACTCCAGACGGGCCTGATCAAGCAAAAATCGAAAATTAGTCGGCGGCGTAGCGGCGGAAGAAGGAGTCGGGCTTCCAGCGGGGGCGGGCTGGAGTGTTGGCGGTGTCGAGGAGCAGGCGGCGCGTAAATTCCTCGTAGCTTGCCGCAGCCTGGAGATTGACCGGCTGGTTCACGTCGTCGGATGGGGCGTGATAGCGGTTGGTGAGCCAATCCTTGAAGATTTTCTGCTCAGGAGTGCCAAGCTCGAAGCCGACGTCGACTTTGACGGCGGGAACGCCCTTCTTGATGAAGCTGTATTGATCACTGCGGATAAAGGCGTTGCGGAGAGGCTCGGGATCGGCGATGGGCTGGATGCCCATAGTCTGAGCGATGGTGGCGGCGCGTGTGCCGAGATCGGATTCTTCGATGCCCTCGATCTTGAGAATCTTCAACGGAACGATGGGAAGAAACATGTCCACGTTGACGTCGGCGACGATGGATTTCGCTGGGACCGTAGGATGAGCGGCGAAGTATTT
>QHZC01000109.1 GCA_003224515.1 Acidobacteriota bacterium | reverse complement strand
GGCCAGCAGATTCCCGGAATTATCAGCAGTAAAGAGCAGCCGCCCTGCGGTCGTCAGGATTCCCGCGATGCTTGTGCCATCGCCGAGCTCGTGGTTCCAGACAACCTTACCGGTGCGATAGTCGAGCGCACGCAACGTGGAGTTTCCCCACACGTGGCGGTCCCGCCCTCCCCAGCCTTCCGGCTTTCCAGTCGCGGTACGGTAGTAAACACTGAAGAGCCGGCGGGCATTAACGTAAAAAAGACCAGTTTGGGGATCAAAGCTGGGCGCCATCCAGTTCGTGCCTCCGTCAGAACTCGGCTCGACCAGCGCGCCGTCCGGGCTTGGATTTGCCTCGGGCTTGGCGATGGGGCGTCCTCGCGAATCCACTCCCGAAGCCCACGTTTGGTCGATGAACGGCGCGGTGACCAGATGTTGTCCGTTGGTTCGATCCAACAGGAAGAAGAAGCTATTGCGGCTGGCTTGCGCGAGAAGTTTGCGCCGCTTGCCATTGAACTCGCTGTCAAAGAGCACCGGGGTCTCGACCGCGTCCCAGTCGTGCACGTCGTGCGGCGACGGCTGAAAATACCAGACCAACTTTCCGTTGTCGGGGTTCAACGCCACAATGGAGCAGGTGTAGAGGTTGTCTCCGGGGCGACCCTCGCCTGCGAGCACAGGATTGGGATTGCCCGTGCCCCAGTAAATGAGATTCAGCTCTGGGTCGTACGTACCGGTCATCCAGGTCATCCCTCCGCCGTGGAGAATCGCGTCACTGTCTTTTGGCCACGTTTCTGAACCCGGCTGGCCCGGGTCCGGAGTGCTGTTCCAGCGCCACTGGATTTTCCCTGTCTCCGGATCGATGGACTCGAGAAAGCCGGGAATATCCGTAACGTCCCCAGAGACACCCACGATCACGTGATCGCGTCCCATCTTCACGTCAGCCAGCTCGATAATCCAGCGAACAGAGCCATCTTTTGCGTCGAGGCACACCAGGTGCGCATCCGGCGTCGCGAAATAAAGCCAATTCTTGTACATGCCCAGGCCGCGATGCCCAATGTGGTCGCCTTCCGAAGTTCGCTGGTAATGCCAAATCTGCCGGCCGAAGCGGGCGTCGATGGCCCAGACATTGTCCGGAGCGCTGAAGTAGAGAATGCCGTTCACTTCCAGAGGGGTGGACTTGATGACCAATGGGCGCGTGTGAAAAGCCCAGGCCAGGGTGAGCAGATTCACGTTCCTAGAGTTGATCTGGTTGAGGGTGCTGAAGCGGGCGCCAGAATAGTCTCCATTGTAGGTCGGCCAGGTGTCGGTCGCAGGCTTGAGCAAAGTCGCGGGATCGAGCCCCTGCGCGGCAGCGCCCAATGGACGAAAACTCAGGGCAAGGAACAGCGCGTAAACCACAAGCGTCGCACGCTTATGTATGTGAGCAAGCATCGCTACTCCTGTTTCTCCTTTTTCAGAGTTTGCAGATAAGCGAAAAGGTTGTGGACATCGGCCTGTGTGAGCTTATCGAGCAGTTCGCGATGCGCGGCGAGCGGATCCTGCAGCTCTACCTTGACGCGATTGCGCGGAAACGAACGATACCAACCGGAAGGGTCGCGCAAAGAAATCATGAAATCGTCAGCGTGCTCCAGCGTGCCTTTGATCCGTTCGCCCGAAGACAGTGTGACCAACACCGTACTGTGCGGCCCGTGCGGATACAGCATGCGCGCTTGGAGATCGATGGGCGAGTATTTGCCCGCCACGCCCGCGAGATCGCCCGTCGGAGAATGGCAGTTCTTGCAGCCGCCGGCTCCGTCAAAGAAAGTTTTCCCGGCCTGGACGTTGCCAGTGAGCAGCTTCTCGACCGGGTACACCTTCGGAATGCTCGAGGACTCCAGCGCTTCCGTGGCGCGAGCGTGCAAGAACGCCGCGATTTCCCCGACTTGATCGTCGCCCATGAACATCGGCGGCATGCCTTTGTCGGGCCGACCATTGCGAATGACCTGGCCGATGAGATCGCCCTTTACGTCATGAGCCACGAGCGACGAACGCACCAGGTCCGGGCCTCGCGCTCCCGTGGCATCCGCGCCATGGCAGAATCCACACGACTGCTCAAAGCCTTTGCGCCCACTTTCAACGGTCGCAGCTGGAGCTTGCGCCGCAGCCTGCGACCACACCGCGGAAATCGTGCCACAGGCCAGAAGAACAGACGCAATCCCCACAACCAGACAATTAACCACGCGCCGTCCCCCAGCAGCCCTATTCTCGAGCATCGACCCTCCTCGACCCGACGTATTCTATATAGCTTCTGAAATGCTCTCAATTCTACGCGAGACCGGCAGTAGCTGGTAAGTTGTTGACACGCCGTCCACTGTAGACTTGCCAAGGTTCAGGTGTCGGTTCGACTCTCGTTTCTTGGGTGGGTTCATTCCTCGGCTTGCCATCCGCGCCGCGAAATTTGACCCAAAGCCGACATCCACTTTTATACAAACACAACAAACACAACGACGGAATTTTTTGCACCGTGAAAAATGAAGGGCCATTGAGGGGCCAACAGGGATTCCTTTACATTTCCTATTGTTCCTTTATCAGTGCCTTGGCGTTCCCGAGCATTCCTTCTAAGTTCTTGAAATTCCACCCGGTATTATTTTCGGTTGGAAATACCGTGAATGGACTTTCCTAATAGGTCATACTAGTATGACCATAGGCATGAGGAGACTACTATGAAGCAGATGCGAGCAAGCGCCTTCAAAGCACGTTGCTTGGCCGTCATGAAGGACGTGCACGCTACCGGTGAGCCCGTCATTGTTACTAAGCGTGGGACGCCCGTCGTAAAGGTCGTTCCGGTCGAGTCAAATGAGAGCGATCTTTTTGGATTTATGGCAGGAGAATTCAAGATCGTTGGGGACGTAGAATCTCCGGTGATTCCTCTTAAGCATTGGGAGGTCATGAAGAAGTGATCCTCCTCGACACGCATATCTTGATCTGGCTCGCCGGCGAACCCGCGAAACTGTCGCGAAGGGCCAGCGATGCGATCCGTACGGCCAGCCATGAGAGCGGAATCGCCATCTCCGCGATCACCCTGTGGGAGCTGGCATTGCTGGCAACTCACGGTCGTCTGGACATTACCGGAACTGTTGAAGCCTTCGTCGAGAAGGTCTCCTCGCGGACTGCAATCCGGCCCATCACCGTGAAAGTTGCCGTTTTGGCTAACCAGCTTCCCGCAGATTATTCCCGTGATCCGTGCGACCGCCTCATAGGAGCAACCGCGCTGGCCGAGGGCATCACCCTAGTAACCAAGAATGCGAAAATCAGGCGTTGCAAACAGCTCAAGACCATCTGGTAAGCTAAGAGTCCAGGTTCGGAGTCGACCTGCTTGTTGTTTCAAATACAATTTGCGGACAATTAATAGGGAAAGAAAGTTGGGTCCTTGTCCCTAAGCGACGCCAGATACAGCGCTTAGAGTTTTTTGATTCACTGGTTCGGGACCAGGAGGTCGATGGTTCAAATCTATTCGCCCCGACCACTCCCAAAAAGATCACACTGTCGTGATCGTTACCAAGAAAGGCGCAAAGACTTCGCCACTGCTCACGCGTCTCTGTCTTTAAATAACCTCGACTGCAGCACGATGACCGGATGCCAGCGCAATTTTGCGATCACAGGTTACCAGAGGGGCATCGAGCAATTCGGCTAGCGTGACATAAACTGCGTCGTATGCCGTCAAGACCGCTCGCAGTTCCCATACACGCGGCATCAGAATGTCGTGGGGGTAGCGATTGAGCGGGAGGTCGTGGAGATCTTGTAAGGCTTCTTCGCCCCGAGTGGCGGTGATAATTCTCTCTCGGACATAGCGCCGCAGCACCTGGGCTATCTCCACGTCCAGGAGGTGTGGAACGTGAAGGGTGACAGGATGCGAGAAGAGGCGTCGATCTACTTTCGTTCCCGCGGAACTCTTGATCAGCCATTCGATCGCGGCTGAGGCGTCGAGCACAATCACCGGGCGTCTCGCTCTTCGCGAACGGCATCCGCGGCCGACACTGGCGAATTCACGCGAGCGCGACGTTCCAGGCGCTCTCTCAATTCTGCTATCGATGGACGTTCAGCAACCTTGCGAATTTCAGCGACTAAATAGTCCGAGAGCGACATCCCTGACAAGGCAGCCCGGGCCTTTAGGGTACGATGCAAACCATCGGGGACGTTCCGAAGCTGGATCATGCGTGACATGTCCTAAGCATGAACGCATGTT